>WGDQ01000452.1 GCA_015493185.1 Planctomycetaceae bacterium | reverse complement strand
GGCCGGCCAATCCGACGATCTCACCACGGCGCACAGTTAGCGTAACGTTGCGCGGCATGGGATCGCCACTGAGGTTTCGGATTTCAAGCAGGGGTTCTCCCGGTGTGTGCGGAACTCGCGGAAACATCTCGGTCAGATCGCGGCCCACCATCATGCGTACGATGTCGTCGAGCGAAGTCTCTTCAAGGCGGCCATTGGCCACGACGCGTCCGTCGCGCAGCACGGTGTATCGATCGCTGATCTGGGCCAACTCTTCCAGAAAGTGGCTGATGTAAACGATGGCCATGCCCGAGCGGCGTAGCTCGCGAATGACCTCGAACAAGTGGGCCGCGTCTTGTTCGGTGAGCGAGCTTGTGGGCTCGTCGAACACCAGCACGCGGGCCTGGGACGCCAGAGCCCGGGCAATTTCGGTGAGTTGCTGCATGGCGATGGGTAGCCGACCGACGGGTTGGTTCAGTGGCACATCGCCTCTGGACAAACGGTTCAGCACGTCTTGCGCGATGCGGGCGTGCGTCCGGCGGCGCACCCAGCCGGCACGGTGCCGTTCCTGGCCGAGCATGATATTGGCCTCGACCGACAGATGTGGCGCAAGGTTCAATTCCTGGTGAATCATGGCCACACCGGCGGAGAGCGCGTCAGCCGGATCACTGGGAGCAAAAGGATTGCCGGCCAGCCGCATTTCGCCTCGATCGGCGCGATACACTCCGGCCAGAATTTTCATGAGCGTCGACTTGCCGGCCCCGTTTTCGCCGATCAGGGCGTGCACCTCACCGGGCTCGACTTCCAAAGACACGCCTGCCAGGGCCTGAGTGGCGCCAAACCGCTTGCAAACGTCGAACATGGAAAACAGCGGTGGCATGTTTCTCGGTTTCGCTAAAACGTTTGAGGGGCCGGCGCGGGTTCGAACCCACAGCAGAACCATCTATACCTGCCATGCCGGCATGGCAGGTAACCGGCAGGTAAACGGCGCCGCGAAACAAGCGGGCGCGACAACGCGGGAACCGGCTAGTGCCCTGGCCACGCACGGCAGGGAGCGGAGGATGTGTGCTCCCCGGCAAACAACAGCTCAAGGCATGCTCCGCATGGCGAATGCGGCAGTCGCGCAGCGATGCCGGGAACAGCCCGCGTTTGCCGGACAGATTACTCCACGGTTTCGGGATAGAGCAACTGTTGAATTCGAGGATCGTCGAAATCCTCGTGCGTTGCCAGCGTTTCCGGAACCTCGACCCGCGACGGTACCTCTTTGCCGCGGAGATGATCGTACATGGTGCGCACGGCGTCATAGCCCATTTGCACGGGATCTTGAAGTACGGTGGCGTGCAGGATGCCCTTTTTCAAACCTTGCGCAATGTGCTCGCCCGCATCGAAGCCGACGAACTTCACTTTACCCGCCAGGCCGCGAATGTCGCGTTCTAAGACGGTGAGCATTCCCGAAGCGGTTGATTGGTTCGGGCAAAAAATACCGTCGACACGATCGCCGAAATCGGTGAGCAGGTTTTCGCCGAGTTCGATGGCACCCTGCTCGTCGGGGCCTGCGTGCTTGTCAGCCGATAGCAGATGCAACTCGGGATGTTCGGCGATGGCATCGAGAAACCCCTGTTCGCGTTGTTCGGTGCTTTCAGAGTTTACCGCGTAGCGCATGAGGATGATCTCGCCCTTGCCATCAAGCAGTTTGGCAAGATAGTCGCCGGCGACTTTACCGCCCCGATAGTTGTTTGTGGCCACATAGCTTACCGTGCCGCTGAGATCGGCAAGCGCGGAATCGAAAATGACGACGGGAATGCCGTTAGCAATCGCTTGTTCGACAGGCTTGCGCAGTGCGACGGCATCGAGCGGCGCCAGGCAGATGCCGTCGTAACCGTTGGCGATGAAGCCTTCGACGATCTCGATTTGACGGCGCGTATTGCCTTCGCTTTCAGGGCCGGTCCAGGTGATTTCCACGTCGTCCAGTTCGTTGGCCGCCTTGCGGGCGCCTGCGTGCACCGAATACCAGAAATCGTGGCTCGTGCCCTTGGGAATTACCGCGATACGGTAGACTTTTTTGCCCGATGCGGCCGACGCCGAACGACTCGCCCGTTGACAACCACACACACCAAGCGCCACGAGGCACATTACAGACGAAATCATCAGAAAGAACGCACGCGGTTTTGTCATGGCACTGTTGCCCTACGCACTGATTGCGGGAAAACTCTTAGAATCCGAAGAACACGAAAACGACGCTTGCGTGATGTGCCCGAACAGGCCGACCTGCCGGCAGCACGGCGGTGACCATGATGGCGCGATACACGTCCGCTACGCGAAAACGGAACGCATTCTGATCCGCACCACAACAGCGGCCCCCTGCCGCAACGCGAAATGAATACGCGGGCGCCGAGCGTCGAGCCATCGCGTGCGACCAAGCGATTGCAAACGAACACACGGCACAGACGTGGCCCACACACATAGCCATAAAAAGGAAGCACGCGCCACGAACGCTCCGCTCGAATGTGCTGACTGGTTATGCTCGCCGATCGCTTTGCCTTGAAACGCGATGCCGGTTTGC
>WGDQ01000451.1 GCA_015493185.1 Planctomycetaceae bacterium | reverse complement strand
CCCCCTCTACGATTTCGTTCGTCAGCAGTGCGGCATTCCGGCGATGTTTACCAGCACTCGACTACACGCGTATCTTGAACCGTTGGTGCAGAAGATCGAATCGCTTGAGTTGCTGCGATTCATCCACGAGCCGACGGTCCGACGGGCCTGCGAGGCTTCGTACTACGAACAATACGCGCACCAGATGCCGGGCCTTTCGCCACCGGAGCCCCCCGGCGCTTGAACCGTTTGGCCGCCACGGTGTCCGGAAGTGGTTGTTACCGGTCGGGCTCATGCCGGACAAGCAGCCCACCATCCCCCGGACAGACAACCGGGCACATACAGATGAAGGCAAGCAACCGTTGACCAAAGCGTGACGCCGCGGAGAAGAGCGGAAAAGAAACGCCGGCAAAAAATAGGACGCATCGCAAGGAAGCGTGGCCATGGCCCTTTCGAACGTTAGCCGAAGCGACCTCGATGTCTTACGATCGTTCGTCCCATTGCTGCAAAGCGCTCGTCCACGGCGTGCCATTGATCGCCGACGCAGACGTTGCGGATACGCTGCCGGCAATGTTGCAGCGCGCGGCCGAGACGTCCGACCGCGGGCTCACGCTTGTTGACGATCGTGGTCGGCAGCAAACGGTCTCCTATCGAGAGCTGCTATGGCGTGCGGTCGAAATGGGCAGCCGTTTGCGCCAGGCGGGCCTGCGGCCGCGCGAACCGGTGATGTTGCTGCCGCGTAACCGGCTCGATTCGATCGTGGCGTTCTGGGCATGTGTTGTGCAGGGCATGATTCCCGTGCCACTGCCACACGCGCAGGGTCGGGGCGCGGCCGAAATTGACTCAACCGCTTTGGAGTCCGAACTAGAGCGGCTCCGCGGTGTTTGGCGCGAGCTGGACCGACCACCGATCCTCGTGCCGCCCGAGCAGCGAGACTACAAGCAGTGGCTTGCCCAGCGCATCGACGGACCCCCGCCCAGGGTTTATTGCACCGATGAGTTTCTGGAGTCTCAAGAAGCGTTTGGGCGTTCTGCGGCGGCGAAATGGAATAAGCTACCGGCATCGACGCGCCTCGACCAGGAACCTGCCGCGGGCGATACGGCCTTATTGCTTTTCAGCTCCGGCAGCACGAGCCAACCCAAGGGTGTGATCGTCACGCACGACAACATCCGCGCCAACTTGCTGGCAACTGCCCAGCACAACCGGCTCGGCCCATCCGATCCAACGCTTTGCTGGGCCCCGCTCTACCACGTGATTGGCTTGATGTGCTTTCATCTGCTGCCGATCGCCACGCGTGCGGCTCAAGTGGTGCTGGAGCCGCTTTCGCTCGTCAAGCGACCGCGGCTGTGGTTCGATCTGATCGACCAGCATCGCGTGGCCTTCACCGGTGGGCCGAACTTCGCGTTTGCACTGGCCTGCCAGAGCGTGACCGACGAGCAGTTGGCTGCCTGGGATCTGTCGTGCCTCAAGGTATTGCTCAATGGCGGCGAGGTCGTGTCGGTTCGGCTGCTGGAGCGGTTTCTCAGCCGTTTTTCGCAGGCCGGCTTGCGTGCCGAGGCCATGGCACCGGCCTACGGCATGTCGGAGGCCACGGCCGGAATCGCCTACCCGCGGCCAGACGAACCGATGCGCATCAGCCGGCTCGACCGCCGACGTTTCGCCGAAGATCGTACCGTTGTATTGGTCGACGACGCGGCGCCTGAGGCCGACTGCGTGCAGTTTGCGTCGCTTGGCGAGGTGCTTCCCAGCTTCTCGTTGCGAATCGTTGATCCGCAGCATCCCAACCGCTTGCTCGACGAGCGCGAAGTGGGCGAGATCCAGATTCGCGGGCCGTCAGTCACGCCCGGCTACTACCGCAACGCGACCGCGAACCGCGAGAACTTTTGCGACGGCTGGCTGCGGACCGGCGACCTCGGTTTTCTCGACGACGGGCGGCTCACAATCGTCGGCCGGACAAAAGACGTGCTGATCGTCCATGGCCATAACTACTACGCCCACGATCTGGAGCAAGTAGCCCAATCCGTTGCCGGTGTGGTGCCCGGCGGGGCCGTGGCGGTTTCGGTGTTCGATGCGGTGAACGAAACGGAACGGGCCGTGCTGTTCGTGGTTCTCGGCAACGACGCACCGCCCGAGACGTTGAGAAACATCGACGACGCCATTCACCGTGCCACGGGGTTGAAGCTCGATCGCATCGTGCCGCTTTCCATCGACGATCTGCCGCGCACGGCTACCGGCAAAGTACACCGCCTACGGCTGAAGCAGCTTTATGAACAGGGGCGGTTTTCGGAGCGGTCCGGGTCGCCTGTCGACCACGGTGCCCCTGTGCCCGCAGCCGCCACGCCCGCGAAAAGTGCCCCGTCGGGGTCGCCGGCCGGTGCCAAGCGGCCCACGATCACGATGCACGAGCAACGAAGCATCGAGCGGTTCCTGCGCCGGCAACTGGCCGAGGCATTGGGCCTGGATGCTGGCCAGATCGATCGCACAACAAGTTTCGTCGAATTTGGCATCGACTCCGTATTGGCTGTGCGGATGATCGGCCAACTCGAAGAGCGATTGAAGGCCGAGTTGCCGGCCACGCTGGCGTTCGAGCAGCCGACGATTGCCGATTTGGCCGCGTTCCTGTTGCGCGAATACGGATCACGGGCATTGCAAGCACTGAGCGACGAGGGGCGGCCCACATCGGAAGAACCCCGTCGCCAAGCCGGTCGCAGCGATGCTGATGATGCCAGGCAGGCGGATCAACACGAAGACGCCCGCTTCGGCAAACAATTCTCGTCTGCTGACGATTCGCACACCGCGAAACGGGCCGACGAAGCCGTTCGATTCACACCCGGCCGAATTGCGCCGCGGTCGACGGTCGACGACGCAGTGCCCGTTGCTGACGCGGAGGAGCGATCAGCAACGACGCCTGCCGCAGCGCATCGAGTGGA
>WGDQ01000450.1 GCA_015493185.1 Planctomycetaceae bacterium | reverse complement strand
GTAACCACTGACGATGATTTTCAGCACGATGGGCGATCCTTCGGCCACCAGCACTTTGTAGCCCAGGTCTTCGGCACGCGTGCGGAAGTCGGCAATCGAACAAGCTCCGCAGCGGCGGCAATCGAGCCCGAACTCGTCGTAGTCGGCCGGGCAACCCTCGGCGTGCTTCAGGCAGTGCGGCAGTAAAAACAATCGGCGATTATGCGGTACGGCGGCGACCTGATCGCGCCAAAAGGCCGAGGCCAACACGACCATGGTCCAGCCGACATAGCCTTCGCCCAGGCCGACGCCATCGAGCAACTGACGGGCCAGCGCCTCCATTTCATCTTTGGTGAGGGGGCGCGATTTGTCGAGCCGGGCCGCAAGTTCTGTGGCTTCGCGCCGCAAGCGTTCACGTACCTCGCGCGATTCGGGAACCAGCTTCAAATGCGCCGTGCGCCGGCGTCGGCGCGGTTGCGGGGTTTCCGCCCTTGGCGAGGCCGGCGTGGTATCGCTATCGCTGGCTGCACGACGATCGGATTGCGTGGGTACAGTGGCCACCGGGAAACCTTTTGCTTGGGTAAGGAGCGACGAACGGGAACGGACCGAGGCCGAACGGTAGAATCGTGGCGTTGTTTGTCTTGGTCTTTTTTTCTCGGTGTGGCGCGAATTTCTCGGTATGGCGCGAAACCCGTGACGCGGCGGGTGCCGCGGTTCGGGGGTTAAGCGCTAGGGCGGACGACCTCGGCTTGCTGCGAGTCGGCCTGTTGGCTGTGGCCGTTTTCTTCGGCGACCATAGCGTGGCCGAGCGCAGAGGTGCAAAAGATCAGCGGATAGAGCTTTTCATAATACCAAAGCTTGGCGAAGTAGAAACCAATGGGGGCGGTTTCTCGGTGCCGGCCGCTTTCGACGGCTTCGATCAGCCAGAGCAGGCCTCGCTGGCTCGCAGCACGCGCTGCCGGATCGTGGTTGCTGGCGGCAAGTAGTGCCTCGACGGCTACGGCCGTTTCTTCAACCGTCGACTTCCAGGCGGTGCCGGCGCGGGTTTCGGGGCCTTTGGGCCGAGTGGTGGCAACAGGCTGGCCACCCCAACCACCGTCGGGGCTTTGGTGCCCAACCAACCAGGCGATGCCACGTTGGGCCCAACGCGTGCCGATGCCTCCCGTGTCGCGGTAGGCCAGCAGCACGCGGGACGTGCCGTACACCGGGTTTTCGTCGTCGGGGTTGGCCTGATTGCCGAACCAAAGAGGCAGCCAGCTTCCGTCCGGGCGCTGTCGGGCTGCCAGGAAGGAGAAGCCGCGGCGAATTGCCCGCTGGATCTGTCGGCCGAACATTTCATCGCGTGCCGAGTGCGGCATGTCTGTAGACCAGGTGCCCGCGTCGCGTGCGGCGGCATATCGCTTTTGCCAGCGGGTCAAAGCCCGCAGCGCGTGCGCCGTCAGATCGGTGCCGCTGCGATCAAAAGGCAGTCGCCCCCAACCGCGGCAGAAGGTGGGCCATCCGCCGTCGCGATTCTGAAGACCGATGAGCCAACCGACGCCCTGCTCGGCGGCCCGGACGATGCGCTGCTGAAGTGCGGCAGATTGGTGGTCGTACAGTGCGTCGAGGGCCAGCAGCGC
Source organism: Planctomycetaceae bacterium (assembly GCA_015493185.1). Taxonomy (GTDB): domain Bacteria; phylum Planctomycetota; class Planctomycetia; order Pirellulales; family JAEUIK01; genus WGDQ01. The sequence goes on along the minus strand of WGDQ01000450.1, from coordinate 1,304 downwards.
GGCGGGCGTGTCGTCGGCGTCGGGTACGGCGCCCGGCAGATCGCTCCAACCCCAGCCACCTGGCGCGGCGCCGGTGAAGGGATGAACCTGACGATGCTGACAATCGAGCAGCCACGGCAATACGTCGGAGGGTGGCGGCCCCTCGGACGACGAGGCCAAAGCCGTCACAGACAGGCTCGTGGTCCAGGTGGCCAGGTCGGTATCGATCGGCCACGAACCGTCGGGGCGCACGGAGCGCACGAGGAACTCGACGCCGCGCCGCACCACGGGGTGATCGGCCCGGCCCGTGGCGGCCAGGCTCATGACGACGAAGCTGGTTAGCGGCGTGGCTTCGAGAAACCCACCGCTGGAAGGCTGGATGGCTTCGAGCACCCGCAGACTTTTGGGCACGGCGGCGGTGCGAATCGACCGCAAAAGCGGATTGATTGGTTTTTTGTAGGCGAAGCGCAGTTGGCCGATGGCGATCAGCGCCGGCAGCGCATAGCTGACCACAGGAAGCCGCAGAAAGCGGAACGTCGACTGCGGCAGGCAGCTTAGTTCGAACGGCAGCGGTGAGACCTCGCGCCAAGAGGCCAAGCCGGCCAAGGCGCTGTTGGCCAGAATGGGGACGGCGAAGGTTTTGTCTTTTCCGTAACGCCGGACAATGGCTCGAGTGCCCCCTTGCTTCCGGCAGTAGGCCTCGGCACGCTGCAACACCTGGTCGTGCTCGGCGGGTACGGCCGTCAGGTGGAAAGCCGCGCGAACAAGCATCGTGGTCGAGATGTTCGAGTGGCTCTTGTCCGTATCGCCCCAGCCGCCGTCGTCGTTTTGTTGATCGGCCAGCCACCGCAAACCGCGGGCAATGAGATGATCGAAACGCGCATGATGCGATGGTGCACGGGAAGCGTGCGGCGCCGAGCTGTTTTGATCTCCGGCGGGGGTGGCGCTGGTGTTTCGTTGCACGAGGGAAAGGGCGCTGATGGCCGTGGCCGTCGAAAGGGCGGAACTCGAAAGCCGGCCGGTCCAATGGCTGCAATCGCCACGCTCGGCGAGCAGATCTTGCCGTACGCGGCGATATGCGGCTGCCAGACGATCGTGGTTTATCGAGAGGCTCATCAAAGATGTCGTCGCCTGAGGGTCGCTGAAGTGCAAAACGGTTCGAATGGTTGTACGTGGTTTGGTGGATTAGCGGATTGGATTCGGGGATGAACTGTGGCGGCCAATGCGACGCGGTGAGCGCGGGAATGTCTTCCGATGTCTGCCGATGCCGCAGGGCCGACTACAAATCGGTCTGGTCGAGTTGGTCGATCAGATCGTCTAGTTCG
>WGDQ01000449.1 GCA_015493185.1 Planctomycetaceae bacterium | reverse complement strand
GGCCCACGGATCACCATTCGGCACGCAGGCGGCCGACCCGCCGCCATCTTCGTTGGCGGCACAATCGCACCGCACGGCAAACGCAGCCCGGCTTCAGCCGGCACGATGGCCCACGCTTACAGCCACGTGGCCGTGGCAAATTCTGCGTCGCGTGTATCGCGGGCTACTTGCTTTTCGCTGGTTCGATCCTCACGAAGCCGAACGGTTGGCCCGCTATCGTTTCGACCAGCTCGACACGGTGTTGGGCACCGAGGCGGGTCGCGTCGTCACGGCCGGTCATCGCAATCGGGCCACCCGCCGAGTCGAGCTTTCAGAAGACGACGCCCCGCGCGTTTGGTATGTGAAGCTCGAACCGCGAGTGCGATGGAAGCACATACTGCGAGGTTTGCTCTCAGGCCGCGGCTTTTGGAGCCGTTCGCGTTGGGAGTTCGAAACCCTTTGCTGGCTCAGGCGGCACGGCATCGTTTGCCCCCGACCCGTGGCCTGCATGCAGGCCGGCGTGCTGCGTCCGCGGGCCACGCTGATTGTTGAAGAACTGAGCGGATTTGTTGCGCTGCCCGCTTTTCTGGCGGCCGACCCGTTTGCCGTCAACCACCTTCAGCGCGAGCAGTTTTTCGCCACGCTGGGTCGCGAAGTGGCGCGGCTGCACGCTACCGGCTGCAATCAGCCCGATCTCTATACAACGCACGTGCTGGTCGACCCGCAAACCCAACCGCACCGCATCGCCTTTATCGACTTCCAACGCAGCACGATTCGACACGGGCTACCGCTTCGACTGCGGGTGCGCGACCTGGCCGCGCTGCTGGCCACGTTGCCCGAACGGCTGGCCGGCGGCCGCGACCGCGAGCTGTTTATCGACGCCTATCTGGCCGAAGCACAACTAGAAGATCGGGCCTCGCAGGTGATTGCCGGCGTGGTTCGGCGATCGCAGCGGCTTCTGGCACGCCGGAAGATTTGGGAAATTCGCGAAAGCCACTTCTCTGCGGCACGTCCGCTAAGCGAGCTGGAGGCGTCGGGGCGCGGCAACATGTGGATCGACCCGGCGTTTCGCCCCCACCTGGAGCGGGCCGGGCTGGCCCACTTCGAGGCCATGATGTCCACCACGGCCGGACACTGTCTTCGGGCATTAGCGGATCGAGAAAACTGGCGACTCGAGCTCGACGATGGCCACGATCGTTGTGGCGCGTATCTCAAGAAGCACCACACCCGCAGCCTGAGCTCACGACTTCGCGCCTGGCTTGGTTCCGGCCCCGGAGAAACGCCGGGACGGATCGAGGCTCGCAACGTGGCCCGCCTGCAACGCGGCGGCATCAACGCCATGCGACTGATCGCCTTCGGCGAAAAACTGCACCGCGATGGCCTGCTCGAGTCGTTTGTGCTCACCGAAGAGCTGGCCGGTTTCACGCAGTTGGACCACTTTCTGCGGCGCCGCTTTGCCGCTAGAGCGGCGCACAGAACGGAACCGACGCGGCGCGATGCCGACTTGCTGCGGCTCATCGACCGCGTAGCCGATGTCGCGGCCAGGTTCCACCGATTGGGCTACAACCACCGCGACCTGTATTGCTGCCACTTTTTCATCCGCGAGCCGACGCGGGGCGAGTTCCAAGTGAACCTGATCGATTTGCAGCGGGTTGAGCATCGGCAGCGGCTACGCCGCCGCTGGTTGGTGAAAGACCTGGCACAGCTCAGCTACTCGGCGCCTCGCGATCGAATCGGCTGCACGCACAAGATGGCCTTCATTCGCCGGTACTTGGGGGTTCGCAAATTGCGGCCGCAGGACAAACGGTTCATCCGCGAAATTTTGGCCAAGCACCAAACCATGGAAACCCATCTGGGGCCACATCCTTAGAACGCCTCGATGCCGATCGACCTTCGTCAGGCACCAAGCGAAAGAAACCGGCCTAGCTTCCTCGGCATCGCCACTGCACAGAACGGCAAACCTATGCGCATCGGACTAGTGATCGAACACTTCGACCCCGCACGGGGAGGGGCCGAACAATGGACCTGGCAGTTTGCCCGCTGGCTCGTACAGCAAGGCCATGAACTGCACGTTGTGGCCCGCGACTTCGCCCCCGCCGCGCATCAGATTCCGCTGGTGGCTCACGGCGTGCCGAGCGCGGTTGGCCGGCTCGAATTCGCCCAAGCGGCCGAGCGGCAAGTTCGCTCGCTAGGGCTCGACGTGGTTCACGACATGGGCAGCGGTTGGGCCTGCGACGTATTTCAACCACACGGCGGTTCGCGCCACGCCGCCTTCGAACAGAATCTGCTGCTGCTGCCATCCTGGCTGCGCCCGCTCAAGCGGCACGTGGCCCCCCGCTTGCCGCGATACCGTGCGTTCGACGAGCTTGTGGCGCGGCAGTGGACCGGCCAGGGGCGGCTGTTCGTGGCGCTATCGCAAATGGTCACTGAGCACTTCGTGACCTATCATGGTGCCGATCGCCGGCAAATTCGCACGATCTACAACGGTGTCGACATCGGTCGCTTCGTGCCGGCAGACCCGAGCGACCCGCGCCGCGCAATGCTCCGACACCAATGGGGCGTGGCCGACGATGAGCTGTTGCTGCTGATCGTGGCGCACAACTTCCGTTTGAAGGGCGTGGCCACTCTGCTAGCCACCGTTGGCGAACTTCGGCGGCGTGGACAACCTGTGCGGCTCGTGGTGGTGGGCGGGCGGCCAAGTGCCCGATGGCGCCACCTGGCTGAGCGGGCCGGGGCGGCGAAATTCACACGATTCGTCGGCCCGATCGACGATCCCACACCGCACTATGCCGCGGCCGATGTCTACGTGCACCCGACGTTTTACGACCCGTGCAGTCTTGTGGTGCTTGAAGCACTGGCCTCGGCGCTGCCAGTAGTCACAAGCCGCTACAACGGTGCGGGCGAGCTGCTCACCCCCGGCGTCGAAGGCTATGTGATCGACGACCCCGCCAATGCCCAAGAACTGGCCGCGGCGCTGCAACCACTAATGGATCCGCAGCGGCGCCGTGCCATGTCGCAAGCCGCGCGACGGCTGGCCGAACGCCATACGCTGGAGCACAACTTCCGACAGATCGAGCAGGTGTATCTGGAAGTGCGAAGCCGGCGACGTGCCGCTTGAGACTTGCAGCCGGGGGCCAACGCGAGCCAGAACCGCAAAGCGTCATGGCACGGCCGCCGCGGCGCCGGCATCAATCGTCCAAACCATCGGGCCGAACGTCGATCGTGTTGCGAAGCTCGATACCCTCGGCAACCGATCGCACCACTTCTTGGGCCAACTGCTTGTGGTAGAAGCTTGCCACGGTGCCGCTGATCAACAGGGCACCCTCAACTTCACGCACTTCCAAGTTGCGAAGCTCGTAGATGGGGCTCGAATGGAGCGCCGTCTGCGCACGTGGCCTCGCCTGACGCACCAGGCTTCGAGACATCGGCTGAATCCTCCGTAAGCCGATTTTGGCATGTACCCCAGGACCAGTCGCCCGAAACTGGCCATAGCAAGACACATGCTGGCCAAGAATGTTTCCGACTCTTGCAGTGGTCCGCGGTACGCGGGTCATCCTGACACACAACAACAACGCACCGCTTCACGAACCACGAATTGCGTCGCGCCAACCGCTCGTTCAGAAAAGCAGCACTACCCCAAAGATGCAACGCGGTCGGTCATTGCCCAACACGCCGTGCGACGCGTGCCGGCATCCCAGCGCACAGAGCACACACGGCAAAAGCATTCCGTCCATAAGCGTCGTGAAATTCTTTGTAGCCCGTGCGGCGAGATATTGCAACATGGAATCGACGCAATCTCAAGCCATTGTTAGACATGGAGAACCACGGATCGACCTTGCCAGGCAACGATCGACTGCACCGCGCAGGGATACTCACTCGCACAACCGCACGTTGTGCCCTCTGCGCCGCGTTGTGTCCTCTGCACCGCAGGGCTCGGACAAACCGCGGCCATCGTCAGCCAGCTTGGCTGCTTGCCCCAACATCGCTTCAGAGGGCAACTCCGGCGATATGAAACACAATAGGGCATGGGGCACAGCGGTTGGCGCCCTCAGCCGACACGCTCACCTGCGGCACAGCCTCAGATAGAAACCACGGGAATACGAGGCAGCCGATTGCCGACGGCGGCCGACATACCGCGATCGTGGCGCGGCACCGTGGCCGCATCGCACCCGCTGTGGGATAGGGGAAACAACGGAGCAGCAAGCCGCTTCGTGCGGAAAAGAGGGAACCGCGCCTTACGAAATCTTGCCGGCCGATTTTAGATAGGCGATCACCTCGTCGGCCAGTTGCTCGGCCGTTTTGTTGCCCGAATCGAGCACCAACTCCGGGTTTTCAGGCGCTTCGTAGGGATCGTCGATACCGGTGAAACCTTTGATTTCACCCGCGCGGGCTTTCTTGTACAGGCCCTTGGGATCGC
>WGDQ01000448.1 GCA_015493185.1 Planctomycetaceae bacterium | reverse complement strand
GCCAACTTGGCAACCGGTGCGATCGGCTCGGTGGTGGGGCCGATGCGTCGGCACGTTGCGGTCCAGAGTCGGGAGCTCCAACACCGGATCCCAACGACACGGCCCCGAATTGACGGAGGTTGCGCACATGCGGCTGGCGAGACGAACTCGCCGCCCACAACGACGCGACAGGAAACGCGGGCGCAGCCAACCGGGCGAATGATCACGTCGCAACGTCGGCTGGGGGCAACGAGCGATGGCCTCGAAGTGGCACATTCACCATCAACCCCACCGCTGTCGACGGGGCGCGTTGTTCGCCATACGATCGGTCAACCGATTCCGGTTACATCGAACCTACGGTTTGCGTGGCGTTGGGCAATGCCGGTTTCGAGTCGGTCGCACCACGCGAGCGGAAAAACAACGCAATGAATCAATATGCCATGCGACGTCTCGACCGCTGGGTTGGCCGCCCGCTGTGCCGGTTGCTGACCGCCTGGCGGTACGCGATGCAACGTATGCCGGCCCGAGCTTCGGCAAAGGCTGCATGGAACGAGCCGCCCCGAAAAGTGCTGTTCGTCAAGTTGGCCGAGATGGGGGCCATCGTGCTCGCGTTGCCTGCCTTCGAAGCTGCCCGGCGGCGGGTGGGGCGCGAAAATATGTACTGCGTTGTGCTGGCGGGCAACCGCGAAATTCATGAACTGGTCGACGTTTTTCCATCCGAGAATCTGATTTCGATCCGCGACCGCAACCTGTGGGCCTTCGCGGTCGACTGTTTGCGGCTGCGGCGCCGCTGCCGACGCGAGGGAATCGACACGGTGGTCGACCTGGAGGGCTTTACAAGAATTTCGGCTTTGTTGTCCTACTTCAGCGGTGCGGCGCGGCGCGTTGGATTGCATCCGTTTACTAGCGAAGGCCCGTATCGCGGCGATCTGTTCACGCACCGCGTGGCCTACAACCCTTATCTGCACACGAGCCGGCAATTCCTTGCGATGGTCGAAGCGATCGACGAGACGCCGCAGGACGAGCCGCTGCTAAAGCGGTGTGTTTCGCTCGAGGGTTTCGAACTGCCTCGCTTCCGTCCGACCGCCGACGATGCGGCGGCGCTCGAACAGTTGCTGGCAAGTGCGTGGGGCTCGCCTCCACGGCGACCGTGGATTGTATTGAACCCCAACCTGGTCGATTTGCTGCCGCTACGGAGCTGGCCCCGCGAAAACTTTGTGGCCCTTGCGCGGCGTTTGCTCGACGCCTGCCCCGAGGCGTCGCTTTGGCTAACCGGTTTGCCAGACGAACAGGCGGCATCGCAGCGGTTGGCCGCCGAGATTGGAACCGACCGGGTGGTTTCGATGGCCGGTCGGACCACGCTTCGCACGTTGGTGACGCTGATCGACGCGGCCGACTTGCTGATCACCAGCGACAGCGGCCCGGCGCACATGGCTTCGCTGACGGCGACACCCACCATCACACTATTCGGCCCGGAAACACCGCGGCTCTACGGTCCGCTAGGTCCGCGGCAACAAGCCCTTTGGGCCGGCTTGGCGTGCAGCCCATGTTTCACCGCAGCGAATTTCCGCCATTCACCGTGCGAAGACAACGCCTGCATGCGACACATCACCGTAGAGCAGGTTGCTGCAAAAGCCTTCGAAATGTGCCCCCTACTGTCGCAATCGACGGCGCAAACCACGGAATGAAAAAAGCGGGGAGAACCGTCGGGGTGTTGGCGGTCGCGAATTGACCGGAGGGGGCTGACGTGACAGACTGCGGGAAGGGTGTGGTGTGCGAGGGCCGGTGCGGGGCGTTTTAGGGAACGTGCCCGTGATGAAGGAGGCAGGGGGGGCAATGTCGGTCCGCACGGGGTATCGGCTCTGCTGGTTTGCAACAATCCCGAATCGCTCGGCGCGCGAATGATTCCGTTTCAAGACCTGCGACCACTGCACGCGTTGTTGCGCAGCGAGTTGCGCGAGGCAATCGATCGCGTTTTCGACAGCGGTTGGTACATTTTGGGGCCCGAGGTCGAAGCATTCGAAAGCGAGCTGGCCGCATGGCTCGGCATGCCGCACTGCGTGGCAGTGGCCAACGGTACCGATGCCTTGGAATTGGCCCTTCGGGCAGCCGGTATCGGCCCAGGCGACGAGGTCATCACGGCCAGTCATACGGCGGTGGCAACCGTATGCGCGATCGAGCGGGCCGGTGCCGTGCCCGTGTTGGCCGATATCGATTCGGCAACCATGACGCTCTCGCCCGCGGCTGCGGAGAACGCCGTAACGGCGCGCACGCGGGCCATCGTGCCGGTGCATCTCTATGGCCACATGGCCGACATGGATGCCTTGAGTCGGCTTGCCTCGAAACACGGGTTGCTGTTGATTGAAGATGCAGCGCAAGCATTGGGCGCCCAGTGGAACGGCCGCCCCGCCGGCGCGTGGGGCGAGATGGCCACGTTCAGCTTTTATCCGACCAAAACCGTGGCCGCGCTGGGCGATGCCGGAGCCGTGGTGTGTCGCGACCAATCGCTGGCCCAACGCATCCGCCGGCTGCGGACCTATGGTCAGGCATCGCGCGAGGCGGCGCTCGAGCAAGGCCAGAACAGTCGCATGGACGAAATCCAGGCCGCCGTGCTACGCGTGAAACTGGCCCATATCACCGAGCATCGCCAGTCCCGCCGGAACCTGGCCGGCCGCTACGCCGAACGACTGCCCGCAGACATCCAACGACCGGTTGAGCGGTCCGAAGCATTGCACGTCTATCATCTTTATGTGATTCGTCATCCACAGCGCGACCGTTTGCGACAAACGCTTTTGGACGAGGGGATCGAAACTCTGGTCCATTATCCACTGGCCGTGCACCAGCAGCCGGCCTACGCTCGGTTGGCCGCAGATAGGGACACCTTGCCGGCGACCGAACGGGCCGCCGCCGAGGTGTTGTCGTTGCCGCTGTATATCGGCCTGAAGGATTGGCAGCTCGACCGGGTTGCCGAAACGATCGCTCGCGCACGGGCGGAAATCGAAGCATGACCACAGAATTCGACAGCAACGTGTTTCGCGGCGCCCGCGCGTTGATTACCGGCGGCATGGGGTTTATCGGCAGCAACCTGGCCATTGCCCTGGTGGAACGCGGCGCGCGCGTGACGATTGTCGATGAGATGATCAGCGGCTATGGCGGGAACCTATTCAATATCGAACCGATCAAGGATCGCGTGAGCATCAACTACGGCGACATTCGCGACGCCAACGTGATGAACTACCTGGTGCGCGATCAGGATTTCGTTTTCCATCTCGCCGGGCAGGTCGATCACATCATGAGCCTGCAAGACCCGTTTCCCGACATCGACATCAACGTGAAGGGCACTGCGGTGGTGATGGAAGCCTGCCGGCATCACAACCCGGCCGCCAAAGTGATTTACACGGGCACGCGGGGACAATATGGCAAGCCGGCGAAGCTGCCGGTCAACGAACAGGCGCCGCTGCAACCGTTGGGCATTTATGAAATCACCAATGTGGCGGCCGAGCGGATCGTTGAGGCATATCACCTGGTGTTCGGCGTTCGTAGTTGTCTTCTGCGAATTACCAATACCTACGGCCCCCGGGCTCAGATGCGACATTCGCGATATGGCGTGGTCAATTGGTTTGTTCGCCTGGCCTTGGACGACAAGACGATTCCGGTTTTTGGCGACGGTCGTATCCAGCGCGATTTCTTGTATATCGACGATTGCGTCGAGGCGATCTTGCGTTGCGCGGCCAGCGATTGTGCGTGGGGCGAGGTATTCAACGTAGGCGTCGATAAACCCAGTAATTTCGTCGAACTGGCTGAAACCGTTGTCCGCATTGCGGGTAGCGGGCGTTGGGAACTGACCCCTTTTTCGCCCGAGCGACGGGCCCAAGAGCCGGGCAACTTCTATTCAGACATCAGCAAAATTCGCGGCATGCTTGGCTGGCAGCCAAAAATCGGGCTCGAAGAGGGCCTGCAACGCACGGTGGACTACTATAGAAAGTACAAGTCGCACTACTGGTAGCAGGTTGCAGCAAACAAGGCCGTGTTTTTCCCGTCGGGCAATTCAACCTTCCCCCTCGGCACATGCCCCGGCAAAAGGCCGACCCGTTGCCGTCGAACCGGGCCCGTCCTCCACACACCGGGCCCGTTCGCCGCACACCGGGCCGACCTTCGTCGTGGTGTACTGGTCATGGTTGGTGTGGCGGAGCACTGCTGCAGGGGCAACCATCGACCATGCGGCACGGAGCCTCCACAACTCGCAACAGCCGAGCAAGCATGCCGTGCCGTGGGAGCCATCGGACGGGCTGAACGCCGGCGCGACATCGCCTTTGATGGATTGCGGCAATACGCCGGGCACCTTGGAGCGCGGCTGTCGGGAAACGGGGCACGCAGCCCGAAATCCTGAACAGTTTTAGGAACCACCGTTTCCCTTTTGTATTCTCGTTTCTCTTTTGTTGGATGTGGCATGGGCAAGCTCGTCGCCCTCGAACCGCAGCGAGAAGAAGTCCGGCGGGCATTGGCCGAACGGCTACGCTGGAGCCCGCGCGATTTCATTCCGCGTATTTCTCGCGAGGCCGATCGATCGATCTGGGCCGAGGCGATGACCGGCGAGCTATCGGCGGAGAACGACCTTCGGTTTATCTACCACAGCCGACGTTATGGTTCGTTGGCTTTGCTGGCCGAGAGGTTGCCTTGGGATAGCGACTTTTTCGGCTTCGGAGTGGCCCGGCTGCATGGCGTGTTTCCGCTTGAAAAGGAATCGTCCGAGCGTCAGGCGTGCTGGAACAAACCGCTTGAGAAACTGTTGAAACAGGCTCAGCGTCGCGATGTTCGCTATCTGTTTGCGCTGGTCGATCCTCGCGACACGGCGCTGTTGCGCAGCCTTGGCGAACTGGGATTCGCGTTGATCGAAACACGATACTACCATCATGGGCCACTGGTCGAACCGCCCACAGACGAGCGATATCCCGTGCGACGGGCCCGCGAAGAAGACATTCCCAGTCTGGCCCGGACCGCCGCCGAACGGGTGAACCCTTACGACCGGTTTCACGCCGATCCATTCATCCCGGAAAAAGCCGCATCGGAGTTGATGCGGCGCTGGATCGAAGAATCGGTGGCCGGTCGCATGGCCGATTTGGTGCTTGTGCCCGATGTCGAATCGCCCGGGGCATTTGTCACCTACCGCTTCCATCAGGTCCATTGGAAGCGTTGGAAGGTGAAGCTCGTGCAAGGGGTGCTCTCAGCCGTGTCGACCGATTTTCTTGGTTGGATGGGCAAGCTCACGCCCGAGGTAAACCGCATCTTGCTGGCCGAAGGTGCGGAGTACACGTTTGGCAGCACGCAGGTAACCAACCGGCCGATCATCCATTTCGCCCAAGAGGCCGGCGCGCGTTTTGGTCGCTGCGAACACACACTACGAATCGTGCTTTGACGCTCTTCCACGATTGGCTCCGTGCCCAGACAACACCAGGGGCCGCTCAGGGCAAAAGCATGCTTTGCACGGCAGCCGAATTGTCGATCGCGGAGGTAGACATCTGCTCTTCGGCCACTCTGCCGACTAAGAGCGACCGGACCAATCCGATAAACGGCAGGCCAAACGGCGGTTTGCTTGTCCGCAATGCCCGTTTTGTTCGTCGGCTCTGAACCCCTGTCCTTCGCTCTGAGAACGAAAACCGCGTGAACTCCGTGGGCCTCGGTCGCTGCCGCAACGTGCGGATGTGTCGCATGCCGACTGTGCGGCACTGTCGACAAAAGCGGCAAAACCGTGCGAAGGAGTCGATCGGGCCGATTCGCTTCAGGATGAACGCCGAACCCCGGGAACCGAGAGGGGACGGCATCGAGCGCGGCCTCGTGGAACGCCGGAAGAAAAGAAGGAAACCTGTGCAGATGGCACCGCCGATTTGGTGAAAATGGTCGAGCCGCTGCCCGCTATTCACACACTGTCCGGAGAGAAAAAAACGCCCGCTTCTCAAGACGGGCGGCCTCCGAGCGGTTAGGATAGACTCGATTCGGACACGGAGAAGGCTCGGTAATCTTTGGGAATTCGGGGCGTCCTTTCACTGTTTTTCTACCGAGGTCTTCACAACTGATGAAGCGCGTTTCGATCGTCGTGCCGGTGTTTCACAATGCCGCGAGCCTGCCGGAGCTGATGCGCCGCTTTTGCCAGGTGGCTGCCCGCAACGAGGAGGAGTTCGAGTTCATCTTTGTCGACGACGGCTCGCAGGACCATTCGTTCCGTGTGCTCGAAACATTGGCCCAGCGCGACCCCCGAGTGCGGGCCATTCGCCTGACTCGAAACTTTGGCTCCAACGCCGCCTCGGCCGCGGGTATTGCCCACGCGCGAGGCGACTGCATTGTTGCCATTTCAGCCGATCTTCAAGATCCGCCGGAGCTGATCGACAGCATGCTCGAGCGCTGGCGCGAAGGCTACCGCGTGGTGCTGGCAGCCCGACAAGAGCGCGAAGACCCTTGGTTGACTTCGGTCACTTCAAATTTGTTCTGGCGCTTATTTCGCCGCTTTGGCGTGCCCACGATGCCCGAGCAGGGCTGCGACTATTGCCTGCTCGACCGCGTGGTGCTGGAAACGCTCAAAGATACGTACGAGCCACGCAGTGGGTTGGGCATTGTGCTTTGGACCGGCTTCGAGCCGGCCGTGGTTCATTATCGCCGGCGTCGTCGCGAAGCACACTACGGAAAGTCGCGTTGGACTTTCTCTAAGAAGCTGACCTATCTGATCGATTCGTTCGTCTCTTTCTCGCACGCGCCGATCCGTGCCGCCTCGCTCACGGGCATCTTGCTGGCGTTTGTTGGCATGATGTACGCCTTTCTGTTGACTGCGCAGAAACTGTTTCTCGGACTCGATGCGTTCCAAGGCTGGGCCTCGCTGATGGTGGTCGTGCTCGTGGTTTCCGGTGTGCAGCTCGCGATGACCGGTATTTTGGGAGAATACATGGTGCGAACCCTCGAATCGGCCCGACGTCGGCCACCGTATATCGTGGATCGTATCGTCGAGCATCGTGCGGACGGTTCGTCGGCCGTTGCGGCAGAGCGGCAGGACGAACGACCGGAATCGACCGAACCGGCGTCTACAACTCAAGCTCGAGCGCCGTCGTCGACCGAATCGGCCTGCGATTAACGGCCATACGGCTTTTCAGACATCGACTGGCTGCGGCTTCTTGCTGGTCACTCTACTGAGCTGTTGTTTTTCAGCTACCGGATCATCTCCCGCCGCGGCAGTCCCGTGGAGTCAAATGAAAGCGGGGAAAACGCCACGGCGCAAGACACGAAGCGACACCCTTTGGCCCAGAACAGCGACTTCGAGTGCTTCGGCCACATCGTCTCCGGCGGGCGTCGGTCGTCCCGAAACACTTTGTGCCGGGGTTGATCGCGGAGCACCTGGTCGGCACAACCCCTTCGACCGGAAATGGCCCGTCGGCAGAACCGGGCTGTTGGCCGTCGGTAGCAGTTCGTGGAAAGCCGACGGGGCAGCTATAATCGAGGTTTCCCGTTTTAGAAGGTGTCTTCAATATCGCGTTCAGGCCCGAGATTGTGAGCTGGCGATTCGTATCAAGCAGGGCGAAGCAGGCCAGTCCTGCTTGGACCGGTCGATGCAGACCGACGACCAGACGATCGGCTTGCTCGCGATCGAAGCCGTAGTGGGATGTTTGAAGATCACCTTCTGAGGGGCGGCCCGCGTCGGGTGGAAACAAGCGTGCACGTTAAATGCCGCTGGGCTCCGGTGCGTTTGCGCTGACGTGACGATGGAACACCTCGGGGCCGCCATGCTCGCAGTCGAACTTGCCGCCCTGCCGCGGCTTGGGACACGCAGGAAACGAATCGCCGGTGAACGACCATGTGCGAACCGGCGAGCTGTTGGCAGCCTTGGGCCGCCGACTTCGGTCTGGAGCAGAGAGGGGCGACACTTAGGATGAGGTTTTCATCCTGCTTTGAATCCCGATGTCATTTCTCCTTAGCGCATAACTCCGCACGAACGCCTTTCGCAATAAAAACAATGGGACCGACCGCAGTTAGGCCGTTGCCCATTTGGTGCGAGACCGAGCGTTCGTTCGAACTCATCCTCGCATTTCGAACCGCATGATTCCTTTCCCGCAACTGGTTGATTACCGCGCACCGCTGGACACGTTGCTGGCCGAATTGGTTGCGGAGCTTTCCGAAGACCAGCCGCTCGTGGTGGGCGAGCGCCCGCTGCGCGTGGTGGACGTTTACCATGTGGGCAAAGCAGCGCACGACGGTCTTTTGCCTCGCCGCAGCGTGTCGATCGCCGACGATTCCGAAGGCGCCAGGCGGGCCGCGGCCTCGGTCGCAAAGCTGAACGATTGGCTGACCGAGCATCGGGTTATTTATGGGGTCAACACAGGCTATGGCGGCACGGGCGTCTTCAACAAGAGTCTCGACTCGCAAGGTCTCGAGCGGATTCAGCAGGTGCTCATCAATGGTCTGTTGGCCAGTGCCAAGCAAGACCACCTGCCGCCCGAAGTGGTGCGTGCCAGCATGCTCGTGCGCGTGGCATCGGGGTTCGTGGGTGTTTCGGGCCTGCGACTCGAAGTCATGCGCCGCATCGTGCAATTGATTAACGAAGACGTGGTGCCCGTGGTGCCGATGAAAGGTTCGCTCACCGCATCGGGCGATCTGGTGCCATTGGCCTACATTGCCGCGGCGCTCGACAGTCAGGACGATCCTCGCGTCGAAGTGTTTTTCCGCGGTCGCCGGATGTCGGCCCGGCAGGCATGCGAACAGTTGGGGCTTTCGCCCATCCGACTGGCTCCCAAAGAGGCATTGGCCCTGGTCAACGGCACTTCGGTTGCGGCGGCGGCCGGTTGTCTGGTGGCCGTGGGGGCATTGAACGCTTTTTATCTTACGGCCGTGCTCACGGCGTTTGCTCATACCGTAGTGCGTGGTTCGCTGCAATGCTTTCACCCGTTCATTGCCGAGGTGAAGCCGCACCTGGGCCAACGCTATGCATCGCGGTTGATCTTCAACCTGCTGCACTCGGTTGACGACGAACTGTTACCAAAGAACGACCTGACCGACTTCGCGCCGGCTACGGAACACCGGCTTTGGCAGTTGACGTATCCGTTTCGATGCGCCTCGCAACACCTGGCGCCCGAGTACGACGTGTTGATGGGCACGTTTCACGACCTGGGGATCGAGATCAACTCGGTTTCCGACAATCCACTGGTGCTCAACGGTCGCGACCATCAGTTGGCCGTTTCCGGCGGCAATTTTCTCGGCGCCACGATCGGCCGCGACATGGATAAACTGAAGGTTTCGCTCCACTCGCTGGCCCGTCTGGCGCACGCGCAGTTCAAGTATCTGGTGCGCGGCGTGGACAGCATCGTGGCCAAAACGGAAACGCAGTCGATTCAGCAGCGCGTGCTGGCCACGCATTTGATACCGCTCAGCGCCCATCCGTCGGATAGCATGGGTTTTCAAGGGGTGGAAATCTACATGGATGCGCTACTTTCAGAAATGAACGTGAAAGTCGGGCCGCACAGCTCTACTTACCTTGCAGCGGAAAAAGAGAACCAGGCCATTGTTGCGATGGGGTTGGCCGCTGCGCGGGCGGCCGACGACATTTGTCGCGATTTGAACTATTGCCTGGCCGCGCACCTGCTGGCCCTCTGTCAGGCATTCGACCTGACAACGCTCGACCCTGAAGAAATCCGACGTTACGAGCAGGCCGAGGAAAATGTGGTGCCCAACAACGCTCGGGCAGAACAACTCGGCATGCTTCGCCCCCTCTACGATTTCGTTCGTCAGCAGTGCGGCATTCCGGCGATGTTTACCAGCACTCGACTACACGCGTATCTTGAACCGTTGGTGCAAAAGATCGAATCGCTTGAGTTGCTGCGATTCATCCACGAGCCCACGGTCCGACGGGCCTGCGAGGCTTCGTACTACGAACAATACGCGCACCAGATGCCGGGCCTTTCATCACCGGAGTCCCCCGGCGCTTAAAACCGTTTGGCTGCCACGGTGTCCGGAAGTGGTTGTTACCGGTCGGGCGCATGCCGGACAAGCAGCCCACCATCCCCCGGACAGACAACCGGGCACATACAGATGAAGGCAAGCAACCG
>WGDQ01000447.1 GCA_015493185.1 Planctomycetaceae bacterium | reverse complement strand
GTATCAAGGCAAACGGCTCGGTATGAGAACAAACTCGATGGAAACGAAACACCGAAAACGGTTGTTAACCAAATTGCGGTTGGTTGTCTTCAGCGGCCGCTGCGCGCGTGGCGGCAATCGCTCGGAAAAGGCGAGCATGGGCGGCAAGGCGGTCGCTGTCAAGCACGGCGCTGCGGATCATGTTTGCACCGCCGTTTCGGGCTTCGATGCCCGCTTTCTTTTCAGTTCGCGCGCCAGGCCCACAATCTCGCCCAGAATTTCGCGCCCGCCCGGCAGCAGCAGCCACAGCAGCAGGTAAAACACTCCGTAAAACGCGGCGCCCACCAGCAGCTCGGCCGGCAGGTTGCCGATCGTGCCGATAGGTTTCAGGCACAGGAAAAGAAGCGCTCCGGCACCGATCGATGCGGTGGCCGGCCGCCAGATGGCCCGTCCCACATCGAGCAGGCTCACGGGCGAGCCATGCAGTTGATAGGCCAGAATCGGGGCCCGCGAAACGACCTCCACAATGGAAATCATCGTTGCCACGCCAACCGGCCCATACGGCAACCCGCTGAAGATGGCGAACATCAGCAGCGTGGTGGTCACGATCTTGGCTCGCAGCGTGCGGTCGGCGCGTCCTAGCGAAAGGTTCACCCATCCGCCGGCCACGTTCAGTGTGCCGATGAACGCGGCCGGGGCAAGGCACTGGAAAATCAAAATCGATTCGTGCCACTGATCCCCCAGCAGCGTCAGCACGATCGTCCGTACGTCGACAAAAGCGAACACGACCACCGGCATGCCGCAGGTGACCAGCATGCCGATGGCTTTCGTGTAAAAGCGTCTATAACGGGCCGGATCGACCCGCAGCCGGCTCAGCGCCGGCAGCGCGATTCGCTTCATCGGTGCGTTGATTTGCCGCATGGGAAGCAGCAGCAGTTGATACGCCTTGGCGTAAAAGCCCAGTGCCGCCGCTCCGTGCATTGCCCCCAACAGCACCTTGTCGATGTTGCGGCAAATATATCCCAGAAATTCCGAAGCCGACACCTGCCCGCCGAAGGCCAGCATCGAGCGAACGCCCACGCCGCGCACCGGTGGTCCCGGCCGCCAGCCGCAGGCAATCCAAACAAAGGCCGCGTTGGCCGCGGCATTGGCCGCGTTCATAGCCACAAGGGCCCAATAGCCCAGCCCCGATAGGGCCCCCACAATGCCAACCGCCACGGCGACGATTTGCGAGGCAATGGCGACCAAAGCCAGCGTGCCAAATCGCATCTGCCGCCGCAGCAGCGCTTGATGCTGTACGGTGAGCCCGCCCAGCAGAAACGTTGCCGACAAGGCCAGCGTGATGCCCACCAGTCGCGGTTCGCCATAAAACCACGAGATCAGCGGCGCCGCCGAGGCGGTTATCAGCATCAATCCCGCGCTGATGGCCACATTCACCCAAAACAGCGTGCTCACCTGCTCGTGGGTGATGTCGGCCCGCTGAATGGTGACCGTAGACAGCCCCAAATCTTTGAACATGCGGACGAAACCGATGATGGCCGCCACCATCGCAATCAGCCCGAAGTCGTCGGGCACCAGCAACCGCGCCAAAACGGCGGTCGAGCCGAATTGGATCAGCACCGAGGCCGACTGCCCAAGTATCGTGTGCGCGCCGCCTCGAACCGATCGTCCGCGCAAATCGCCCAGCAAATGATCGGTGCGAAAGTGCCGATCGTTCGAAGCCTTCGTGGCGTTGGCGGCCTCCGGCCGTGCCGTACCGCTACGGCCCTCTTGTGTGCCCGACGCTTCGGCCGGTGGTTCGGACGATTCTGCTGTCGCAGCTTTTTCAGGCATGACGAACAGGGGCGAAAGTCGAAGTCGAAAACACGTTGTCGGCCGTGCCGTTGGTTCGAACCACGCTCAGGAAAACGGAAGCGGCCAGCTCGATGGGCCGGCCGCACTCATGCATAACAACGCACGACAACACACGATGGCGCACGGCCACTCGCCGCTACGGTACGCTACTCCCGACAAAATACACAGCACGCAACCGACGTGAAACGCCGTGCGATGAACACCATGTTGTCAGCACCGCGTACGGTCGGCCTTGCGGGACGAGCCGGGAGCAATCCGGTGCATTTGGGACGACTGTTCCCGTTATTCCCGTATTCCCGGGCCGGCACCGTCACAGGTCTTTCGTCAGGCCGCGGACGACCACGGCCAGGTCTTCGGCCTGCACCGTGGCATCTTCCAGCGTTGGTGCTTCCACGTGCAAGTGCACTTTTACCAGAGGCGGCATCTCCTCGATATCCGTCCGACGAAAACGCTGCTTCACGGCCCGAATGTCGCTACGATTCAGCACCACCTGCCCGGCCAGTTGCCCCCAGTAAATCACCACAGCCGGCTGCACTTCCCGACCATTGGTGCCCTCGATGGGACGATCGAACGAAACGATCCACGCCTCGATCGGCTCGCAACCGGGTGCCTTGATCTCGGTCCGCCGTCGTTCTCGCAGGGTCCAGCCGTTGGCCGGATAGCAGTAAATCGGCTCATGCGGCAGCCCAAGGTGGAAGTTCGTCCAAATGCCCAGGCTTAGCGACGCACGACGCCCCTCGGGACTAACCAGCGAAAGCGTGCGCATGTAGTCGGCCTGCGTGGCCACGAAGATCTTTTCATCCAACGTGGCTTCGGTGGCCTCGTAGGGCCCGATTTGCAACGGAACGGCCTCGATTTTCGCCTTCGTCGGACCAATGTCGGCCGGCGGCAGCGATTTGCCATAGTGCATC
This sequence comes from Planctomycetaceae bacterium, assembly GCA_015493185.1. Taxonomy (GTDB): domain Bacteria; phylum Planctomycetota; class Planctomycetia; order Pirellulales; family JAEUIK01; genus WGDQ01. Next base: position 3,769 of record WGDQ01000447.1, on the reverse strand, counting down.
ACGCCCAACTGAAACACGGCCAGCACTGCCGCGGCAATGCCTGAACGCATCAGTATGCTCATAGGTCACCTTTCCGCCTGCAAATCAACACCGTGCCGTTCCCGCCCGCTGTGGGTTTCAGACAGACGGGCCACCTCGGCGCTTCCGCATCGCCGCGCGTTGCCACATGCCATCGCAATGACCGGCGTGGTCTGCGACCGGTGCGATTCTCCACACCCCAACGCGCCACGGCTTCCAAGGAACGAGGCTCGACGGCCACGCTTGATCTCTGCGATGCGACCCTCGCAGAAACCGGCCTGCCGGCGCGCCATTTTCCACGTGCTTCCACTATGTGCCGATATATGCCGAGCTCCTCACGTTCCCGCGCAGACCCCCCAACGAGCATCGAGCAATTCAGGCAACCGCTTCTCGTTGCGGTGCTTCTTCGGGTTCGGGGCGTCGGGTCATCGACTGGAACTTTTCCTCGAACGGTTCCAAGAGGTCCATCAATTGCTGTACGGCCTCGCAAATCGATTCGGTTCCTGGCTCGCCCACAATCACCAACCGGCCAATGATTGTTCTGTCTTCCGAAAGCAAGGGTAACTCCATACGCCAATTGGCGTCGGCCGGCAGCCTGGTCGATCGCTCCCACGAAGCATGATACCCTTCCCGATCGGCCGGCAAGTTCACGTCCAAACGAATGCCGGCCAATTGCAGCTTTTCGGCAAACTCGGTAAGCGTGCTCCAGAGCATGTCCCAAGGCCGCGTGCCCTGCAAACGAATAGCCTCCTGTCGTGTCTGATTGCTCGGTTTCGAACGAAGCTTGACCATCGACAGGCCCACGCTCTTGATGCGGCTTCCCAACAGCAAAAGCTCAACGTGCCCGAACACACGTGTGGCAACCAGAATGGCCACGACCGAGGCCGCCGTGATCACGGCCAGCAAGTCGTTGCCCACAAACGTGCTCAAAAGGGCCCCCACCGACGTGCAAGCACAAAACAGCGCGATCCACGCCAAAGCGGTTCGGCCGTTCCCAAACAAGTCGAGCAAGCGGTGGTGCAGATGAGCGCGGTCGGTTACGTAAATGCTTCGGCCCGTCAGTTTGCGGCGGAGCAGAGCGGCCGTCGAATCGAGAATCGGAATTGTCAATACGGCCAGCGGTGCGGCCAACGCCACGGTGGCCGGGCCCTTCAGCGAGCTTTTGATGGCCAGTGCCCCCACGACCAAACCAATGAGCATGCTTCCCGCATCACCGAGAAACATCTTGGCGGGTGGGAAGTTATAAGTCAGAAAACCCAGCAGGCTGCCCGATAGGGCCAAGGCCACGAAGGCGGTTGCCTGATGATCATGCCACAGTGCCAACGCGCCGATCGTGGCGCTCAAAATCACTCCCACGGTCGTGGCCAGTCCGTCGATCCCATCTATCAAGTTCAAGGCGTTGATCGCTCCCACCAGCCAAAACAGCGTGAAGGGAACCGACAACAAACCCAGATCGACCACCGTACCGAAAAACGCCACCTTGTGAATTACCAGCCCTTGGGTAATCAGTATCAAGGCCGCCGCCACCTGACCGGCCAGTTTGTGGCGGCCCCGCAATCCGTAGCGATCATCGACCAGCCCCACGGCCACAATCACCCCAGCGGCGGCCATCAGCATCATCAAATCGGCCAGGTCGGCCCGCATCGTGCGTTGCCAGGCCTGCGGCACGGTGAGCACCAATGCCAGCGTAACGGCCAGTCCGAGAAACACCGCCACGCCCCCGCCCAGCGGCACAATGTCGTGGTGCAGCTTGCGGTGGCCGTCCGGTGCGTCGACCAGGTCCAGCCGTAAAGCCAACCGGCGAACAATCGGCGTAATCATCATGCTGCTGGCAATCGCCACAAGGCAGAACAAAGTCAACAGACTCAAGCCGCTCATCGTTCGTGCTCCAAGGGGCCGCTTTCAGAAAACGCCGAATCCACTAGCCTTGCCGACCGCTTCTATATGGCACAGCAGGCCCTCTCGCCGGAAAAAATTCCTCTGTTCTCACCGGAAAAACCTTCCTCGTTGCCCGCGGCGGTTTGCGCTCTGCCCAACGGTTCATGCTGCCGTTGCGTCAGACTCTTCCGCCGGTGTCTCCTCGTTTACCAGCGGTCGCTGTGCCAGCGAATACACATCTTCAGGCACGGCCGAAACCACCGCGCCGATCACGTGTACGCCAATTTCCGAAAGCTTCTCGGCGGCCGAGTACACCCGCGGCGATTGGCTCACATCGCAAAGTACCGACAACACCGCATAGTCGACGTACTGCGCCACGATCATCGTATCCACCACGGGCAATACCGGCGCGCCGTCGATGATGATGAAATCGTATTCCTGCTTCAGGTCTTCGAAGCATTCTCCAAGCGCCCCCTGCGACAGCGACAAGAGCGTTTGGTGATTCATCTGACCCGCCGGCAGCAGCCACAGGTGCTCCACTCGGGTCGGTCGAATCGCCTCGGCCAACATCCGCTCGCCACGCAGCACATCGCACAGCCCTGGCTCCATCGGCAGCGAAAATGCCAGATGCGCGCCAGGCTTGCGGAAATCGGCATCGACCAACAGTGTTTTTCGCCCCGCCCGAGCGAAACTCATGGCCAACTGCGATGCCAGACTTGTTTTCCCTTCACCCGCCATGGCGCTGGTTACCAGCACAATGCGGGCTTCGTCCGAGGGCTCTTGACGCAGCAGCAGTGTGCGAACACCGTCGACGCTTTCCCGCAACACGCCGTTCCAGTACGTTTCCGGACTGGTGCCGTTACGCGAAGCGCGGCTGCGCGAATACGCCCTGAGCGAAGGCACCGCGCCGATCACCCGAATGCCGAGTCCCTCCACCACATCATTGGTGGTATGGATTCGACGTGCTCGGACCTCGAGCCACGAGATGCCCAGCACCGGCAGTGCCAGCCCCAACAGCGACAGAAAAGCCGTCACCTGAATGGTTTTCATCATGTCGCGCGTTTTGGGCACTTCGGCCTTTTCGAACGGTTCGATCCGCGACGGCGCCTTGACTTAGACATTCAACCGCTCGATTTCGTTCCGCAGTCGGCTCACGAGCTGATCAAGCTGCTCGATTTCGCTTTTCCGCATCTCGATACCGACCGTCGACTGCCCGATGGTTTCCGCGTCTTGCAACAACTGGTTCACCCGTCGTTGCAGCGCGTCGCGCTGGGCGATCAACACGTTGATGCGTGTCTTGGCTGCTTCGATTGTCGCCGTCAGCTCTTGCTGGTACTGTTCCTGCTGGCGCTCGAGGATTTGCTTGCGAATCTTATCTCTTTGTTTTTCTAACGACTTTTCAGCTTCTTCCAGCAGTGGCTTGATTCGGCTGTACTGCGATGTTTTCAGTCGCTGCGACTCGCGTTCATACTGATCGCGCAGTTCGGTCACGCGGGCTTCGAGCGGCGCGATGGTCGGGTCTTGCCGCAGCAGATTTTCCAAATCGAATTCCGAGAAGCGCGGAGGCCCCTGGGCCTTCACAAGCGCTTCGGTAGCGTGAAGTTGATTCTGCTCTTCCATGATGCGGAACTCGATCTCCGTCAGCTTTTGCTGCAACTGGGAGAATTGCTGAAGTTTGATCTGCTGCTTCAGGCCCAGCACCGCGCTGTCGGCGCTGGCCTGGCTTCGTGCCTCGCGTTCCAACGCCTGACGAAGGCTTTCCAATCTTCGCGATTTCTCGGCCATCACTTCCTGAAGGTTCGTGAGTTTTTGTCGCCGCTTTTTCGTTTCGGCAAATACCACTTCGTTCAGGTACGTGTCCACCACCGAGTTC
>WGDQ01000446.1 GCA_015493185.1 Planctomycetaceae bacterium | reverse complement strand
CGGGCGCTATTTTTCGTCTTCGGCCTGAAGCCACGGGGCAAGCGTCGGCGTCCACGAGTGGATTTCGTCAGCCCGAAAATAAATCTCGATCTCCCGCTTCGCGGCCTCCGGGCCGTCGGACGCATGCACCAGGTTCATTTGGCGGCTCGAACCGAAATCGCCGCGAATCGTACCGGCCGGTGCATTCAACCCATTGGTCGGCCCCAGCATGTCGCGCACCACGCGAATGACCTCGGGCCCTTCGAGCACGGCGGCCACCACCGGCGATGCGGTGATGAACTTTTCCAGCGACGGGTAGAACGGCTTCTCCACATGCTCGGCGTAGTGTTGCTTGGCCAGCTCGGGCGTGATTCGCAGCAGCTTCATCGCCACAAGGCCGAAGCCTTTGTCTTCGAAACGGCTCAAAATCCGTCCGACCAGCCGGCGTTCAACGCAGTCGGGCTTGAACAAAATCAATGTCCGCTCCATGGCGGTAGCTCTCCTCTTGGCGCAGGGGACGTTTTTTCTTTTTCGACCTGACGATAGACGATAGCTGTCTCGCTTCTCGTTTCCTTCCCAAACCCAACGTGCCGCTTCGCATGCCCACAGCGTCGTGTGCTCAGACCGCACGCCGGCACGTCCTTTTGCCGCGGCGCCCGGGCGCGTTTGCCGTCATCAGATCAATGCAGAAACACACCGGCGTCGAAAGGCCGCAGCCGCACTCCTCGGCACGCGTGCCGGATTGTAAAGTCATCGCACAACCGACTCAAGGCACCGAGCTGTCGTCGTTGGCACCGATCAAGCCCACTTCGCAAGCCAGGCACATCGACCGGCGGCCGATTCAACCAGCACACCCAGCCCACCGCGCAGGCGAAACCGTTTTCCCCAACCAAACCAAGCCAACCCGCACATGGGCGACTCGACAGGACTGCCAAGACAGCCCGCGCATGCGAGAATGCATCGACCAGCCGCGACGTGCATCGGCGCGCACCGTAAGCCGACAAGTCGAATCGCCCTCAAGTGAAAAGAACACAGCAGACGAGATTGGCACCGCGGGCCAAACGCGCGCTATCACTCTTTTTTCAGCGCGCTGCTCGCGACTCTAAGGGCACCCGGGCCCGGCGCTCGTGGCAAACCAGCGTTGCCATCAAATGGGTTGCTTCGCCCGTGCCGGTTGCCCTCTGAAACATCAAAAAACCAGAGCTTCAGCGGCCCGAACCCACGTCGGCCGATCGTTCGAGCGGCAGCCGACACCAACGCGACGAAACCACTTCGCGCAGCACCTCGTCGCGGCGTTCCACCAACAAGGCAGCCGCGCCGGGTGTTTCGTCCACCAAACGCAAACCATCGGGCGAACCCAACACACACAGCGCCGAAGCCAGGGCGTCGGCGTCAGTGCAGTTCGGTGCCACCACCGTGGCGCTTGCCCGCGTTGTCAGTCCCAACCCCGTCCGCGGATCGATAATGTGCGAATAGCGCACGCCGTCGATTTCGACAAACTGAAACGCGTCGCCCGAGGTGGCCACGGCCTGTCGCACCAGCCAAAGGTACCGGCTCGGAGCACCATTGGGTCGATCGAGCGGTGCCACGCCGATTCGCCAGCCACGCTTGCCCGGCGGTGCCTCGCCCACGGCCAGGTCGCCACCGGCGTCGACCAGTGCCCGTGCGATGCCCCGCTTCCGCAACACATCGAGCGCGGCATCGACAGCGTACCCCTTGGCGATTCCCCCCAGATCGAGCAACATACCGGGCGCCAACAGCTCGACCGACCGCGTGGCCGGATCGAGGCGAACTTTTTCGTAACCCACCGCCCGACGGGCGTGTTCCAATCGTTCGGGCGAGGGCATGGTTCCCTTGCGACGTGCCCGCCGCCAAAGTCGCACCAGCGGTCCCACAGTCACATCAAACGCACCTCGCGACCGGCGAGAAAGATCCAACGACTTTTCCAATACGATATATAAGTCGTCGCTCACGCGCACGGCTTTGCCCGAACCGGCCGTTCGGCAAAGTTTGCGCAGTTCACTCTCGGGGTTGTAGTCGCTTAGTATGGCGTCCAACATCGCCACGCGGCGCATGGCGGCCTCAGCGGCGTCGTTTGCGAGCTTTTCGCTGCCCGAATACAATAGAATGCGAAACGGCACACCCATGTGCGCCTGCGAAAACTCGTACCGTTGCGGTTCGTTTGCGCTGCCTGGTTGCGCAGCACCGAACCACACGGTCGCTCCCGCCACGCAGGCCAGCCACCACGTTGCAATGTTCGCCTTGGTCGCAGCCGCAATTGTCATCGGTCCTCGCCGATACAAGTTGGAAGCGCTGCTGCCGACGGCCCATACCAAACTCACCGGACCCCGCCACGCGCTTCGTACAGTTCGCACAACACGAATCAAGGAGACCGCTGCCCACGCGCCATGGCACTGAGTGCAACGCCCCGCCCCGGCGGGGGCGGAAAAAGGCCGCACTCTCTTCACGCGAGCCACCCTCTCCAGTGTACACGGGGCGGTGCTCGCCAGCCGACCGGGCGCGGCAACGGCCAATCCACGGGCCGCGCTGATGCGTGTCGCTCCGCTGCCACACGCGGGCGGTCGTTTGCAGCCTCCTTCAACACACTATTATTATCTATCCGTTATCTGCTTCGTCACCGCTGCATCGTTTAGGAAATTGCGATCGATCCATGCTCAGGTTTACACAAACAAGGCGCGTCCGGTTGTTGAGCATCGCCATGCTGCCCGGCATTGCGATTCTCTGTTGGTTCGCGGCCGCCGTGTCAACGTCGCCTTTCTCCGTTGTTCGGGCCGTAGCTGCCGAACCACACGATTCAACAGGGGCCGATCACACCGCCCAGGCGTCGCCCAGTCGGGCTGACCAGGCTTCGCAATCATCCGCGACAAAAGAGGCCGATTCCTCGGCCGACGCCGCCTCGGCAACCGAAATGCGGCCCTACACCGAGCACATACCGGGCACCGACGTCTCATTCGAAATGGTGCCGATTCCCGGCGGCACGTTCTTGATGGGCAGCCCCGAGACCGAAGCCAACCGCAACGAAGACGAGGGCCCCCAACACCGGGTCAAAATCGATCCCTTCTGGATGGGCAAATTCGAAGTCACATGGGACGAGTACGAGATCTGGAACTTCTCGCTCGACGTGCAGCGTCGCCAGCTTCGCGGCATTGAGCCCACCGAGCGCGACAAACTGGCCGACGCCGTAACGCGCCCCACCAAGCCGTACACCGACATGACATTCGGCATGGGCAAAGAAGGCTATCCCGCCATTTGCATGACCCAACTGGCCGCGAAAAAATACTGCGAATGGCTGAGCGCCAAAACGGGCCGCTTCTACCGCTTGCCCACCGAGGCCGAATGGGAATACGCATGTCGGGCGGGTACCACTACGGCCTACTCGTTCGGCGACGATCCCAGTCGGCTCGACGAGTTCGCCTGGTACTACGACAACAGCGACGGCCAATACCAAAAGGTCGGTCAGAAGAAGCCCAATCCTTGGGGGCTGCACGACATGCACGGCAACGTGGCCGAGTGGTGCCTCGATCAGTACGATCCCACATTCTACGCCAAGTGCGCCGAGCAGCCGCTTACAGACAATCCGCTGCGCCGGCCGTCGCGGCTTTATCCACGGGTTGTTCGGGGCGGTTCGTGGGACGACGACCCCGAACTGTTGCGCAGCGCGGCCCGTCGTGGATCGACCCCCGACTGGAAAATGCAAGATCCCCAAATCCCACAGAGCATCTGGTATCATACGGACGCTATTTTCGTCGGCTTCCGCGTGGTGCGTCCCTTGGTCGAACCACCGGCCGAAGTCAAACAGCAGCTTTATGGTGCCGACAAGTCGCAACTCGAATGATCGGCAAAAGCCCCGGTGGCGACCACCCTTGGCAGTTGGCCCTCGCCGCCTAACGTGCCGGACCGATTGCTCAACCACCCACAACAACCCACTGCTCAACGACCACACCCCACCAGAACACGCACCAGAGCACCAGAACAATCCGCTGGAAAACGGTTCCGTCGACTCCACGAAGACGAAAACCGCCCACCCGGTCCGATTCATCGCAGGCAGATCCGATCGATCGGTCGAACGTCGCACAACGCGGTGTTGGTCGATTTCGATCGTTCGCAGCCAGAACGAGACCTTTTCAACAGGCTTTCCCCCATCAATTCCACAATCCGCATTGGCCTAACAACATTTTTTCGAGGGAGACCACACAATGAAAAAACGCTCGACGCATTCGACCAGGCAGTCCGGCGGCTCGCGTCGCGACTTTCTGAAAACGTCGTCGCTGGCCGCGGCCGCTTCGCTGGCAAGCGGTTTGTCGGTAGCCCGTAGCGCCCACGCGGCGGGCAGCGATACGATTCGCATCGGCCTGATCGGCTGCGGCGGGCGTGGCACCGGCGCTGCATCGCAGGCCTTGAAAACCAAAGGCGGCGTGCAACTCATCGCCATGGGCGATGCCTTCAAAGACCGCCTCGAAAGCAGTTTGGCCAACCTGAAAAAAGATGGCTCGATCGCCGAGCGCATCGACGTTCCCGAAGAGCGCCGCTTCGTCGGTTTCGACGCCTATCAAAACGTTCTCAACGCCGGCGTCGATCTGGTCATTCTGGCCACCCCACCCGGCTTTCGTCCCATCCACTTTGCCGCGGCCGTCGAGGCGGGCAAGCACGTTTTCATGGAAAAGCCCGTGGCCGTCGATGGCCCCGGCGTGCGGGCCG
>WGDQ01000445.1 GCA_015493185.1 Planctomycetaceae bacterium | reverse complement strand
GCTGCAAGCGATCAATCGGGCCAGCAGCTCGCGACCCTCGGGCCGGGCCAGGTCGATCGCAATCGAGCGCTTGCCACGATTGGCCGAAAGGTAGTACGCGCTCGGGCCATCGTCGTCCAAAAACGGAGGCCCCCAACGTCGCGTGTCGTCGCCCACGCCGGGCCGCTCGACCTTCACCACGTCGGCCCCCAGATCGGCCAGAATCTGCCCGCAAAGCGGTCCGGCCAAAATGCGGGACAGATCCAGCACCTTCACCCCTTCGAGCGGTCGTCTGGCATCGTGTTCATCGGCCATTGGGCTTCCCTCCCTTTGCTGCAGTTCGCCGCCATCGCTGCCGGCATCGGCCCTCGCAGCCAGAACGACTTTCTTCGATTGCGCGATGTCTTCGTCGCGGCCCCCAGGCCCGCAAGCGCTGCCGGTAGGGCCACCCGCCAATACTGAAACCACGTGCCAATACTGAAAAACACGGCCCGTCGTACCGTCGGCCACTTTTCAGCCACTCGGCGACCAGTATATTGTTGTTGGATCGCGTGCCGGAACCACGTCGTCCGGTCTTCAACCCAACGTCGTGCATTTGGCGCTAGCGGTCGCGTTGACTGGCCAACTGGGTCGATTCGGCCGTTTTTGTTTTCGATCGTCCGTCGTATCGGTTCGTTTCTCGGATTAGCTCCTTTTCGGCAATGTAAGGGTGGCCAGCGTGGCAAACCAGTTCGATCCGTACCGTGAAGCCTTGGTCCTCGAAAACGTGACGATCTGGCCGGATGAATACGACGAGTGGGATCCGGCCGAAAAGGCGCGTATCGAACAGCTCCTTCACGCCGATCCGGAACAGGCGACTGAGTTGAGTTACGAGCGCTTGCCTACCGGCTTCGCCCGAGTCATCACCGTAACGCCCGAAGATCTCGAGCGCGTGTCGTAAAACCCATCGCGCGCCGTCAGCCGCACAGGGGGGCCGGCTTTCGCTTCCCTCTCGGCAGGTTTCTCCTCGTCCGCGTTGCGTGCCTCGCGACCCACGCGAAAATAAGCCGACGCCAGCCCGCGCAGGCCTGCACGATTTCGTTTGAAAGGCACCCGGGGCCGTTCCGATCGCCTCGTTCGCATCATGCCCGAAACGCACCCTACTCCGCTGCTCGTGCACGTCGATCTAGGACCGCGCAGCTACGACATTCAAATCGGCACGGGCAACCTGTCGGCCCTTCCCCAAACCGATCGAAACGGCCTGCGACACAAACCATGCCATCGTCGTAACCGACACGGGCATCGAATCGTCGCACGCCGCCGTGGCCGCGCAGGCGCTGGCCGATAGCGGGCGCCGCGTCGAACTACTGGTGGTCGAAGCGGGCGAACCTTCCAAGTCGATCGATGTTGCCGCCGCGCTCTGGGAAAAGCTCGCCGAACAACAGGCCGATCGTCGCTCGGTGGTCGTGGCCGTCGGTGGCGGTGTGGTGGGCGACCTGGCCGGCTTTGTCGCCGCCACCTACAACCGCGGCCTTCGCTTCGTTCAGGTTCCCACCACACTGTTGGCACAGGTCGACAGCTCGGTTGGTGGCAAGGTCGGCATCAATCTGCCGCAGGGCAAGAATCTCGTCGGCGCCTTCTGGCAGCCTGCCGCGGTTCTGATCGACACCGCCACACTCACCACGCTGCCCGATCGCCCCTACCGCGCCGGACTGGCCGAGGTTGTGAAATATGGTGTGATTCTCGACGCCGAATTTTTCGCCTACCTCGAGCAACACACTGAAGCCCTGCTCGCCCGCGATCACGACGTTTTGCGACACATTGTGGCCAGAAGCTGCCGGCTGAAGGCCGACGTGGTACAGCAGGACGAACGCGAACTCACCGGCCTGCGGGCCGTGCTGAACTACGGCCACACGTTTTGCCACGCCTTCGAAACACTGACCGGCTACGAGCAGTTGCTGCACGGCGAGGCGGTGGCCATCGGCATGCACTGCGCGGCTTGCCTGGCGGCTCGGCTGAATCGCATCCCGCAATCGCTGGTCGATCGGCAGCGATCGCTACTGCGCCAATTGAAACTGCCCATCCAAACACCAAACGTCGATCGGCAGCAGGTTCTCGAAGCCATGCGGCGCGACAAGAAAACGGTCGACGGGCGTTTGCGATTCGTGCTGCCCTCGAAACTCGGCCATGTCGAGCTGGTCGATGGCGTTCAGCCCGACGACGTATTGGCCGCCCTCGACGAAGCCGCGCTCTCGGCCGACTGAAGCCCTCTGGCACGGTCGCTTCAAGAATCGCATCTCTCAAAAGGTGCCTTCACCGGAATTGGATTTCGAAGACACCTGCTCGGCCCACCCGCCGTCTTTTTTTTCGCCACCGAGCCGCCGGCCCGTTATACTCGCCTCACCCGCAGCGTTCGCGGCCCATCGCCTCGCGCCGTGTTCGAATCATCTGCGCGACCACCCTGCCCACATCGAAACGTTGGCCCAACAGCGTCTTGAGCCGGAATCGCGAGATCGCACGCGTGACGTCTTCCGAACATCACCGCACCGCCGCCGAACGCGACCATCACGAGGCGTTGGCCCACTCGTTGCGGCTCTCACTCATACCGGGCGTCGGGCCGCGGCTCCGTCAGTCGCTGCTCGATCACTTCGGCTCGGTCGACGCGGTGTTCGAAGCCCCATCCGAGGCACTGCGCCGCGTGCCGGGCGTGGGCCCGAAAACCGCCAAGGCCATTGCACGATCGCTCGACGAAATCGACGTCGAAGCCGAGATCGAACATTGCCGCCAACTCGGCATCTCGCTCGTGGCCCGGTCGTCCGATGCCTACCCGTCGTGGCTGCGGGAAATTCCCGACCCGCCTGAAGTGCTGTTCGTCCGCGGGCAGCTTGAACCGCGCGATCGCATGGCGGTGGCCGTCGTCGGCACGCGGCACGCTTCGCCTTACGGCGTGCAGCAGGCCCGGCGTCTGGCCGGCCAATTGGCCCGCTGCGGGCTCACCATCGTCAGCGGCCTGGCACGCGGCATCGACGCGGCAGCGCACCGATCGGCGATCGAGGCCGGCGGACGCACGTTGGCCGTGCTGGCCGGAGGTCTCGAACGCATCTACCCGCCCGAGCACGCCGGCCTGGCCGACGAGGTGACCGCCGCCGGCGCGCTGCTTAGCGAAATGCCGCCCCGATTTCGTCCGTTGGCCGGCATGTTCCCACAACGGAACCGTCTCATCAGCGGTCTGTCGCTCGGCGTGGTGGTGGTCGAAGCCGCCACGCGCAGCGGTGCTCTGATCACGGCCCGACATGCCTGCGAACAAGGGCGCGAGGTGTTCGCCGTGCCCGGACGCGTCGACAGCCGCACCTCGCGCGGTTGTCATCGGCTGTTGCGCGATGGCGCGAAGCTGGTCGAAACCGTCGACGACATCCTCGAAGAAATCGCGCCGATGATCGAATCGCCTGCCTCTGGCGAACCGGCCCTGCGAAGCCCCGCCGAGCTGAACCTGAACCCCGTCGAACGCAGCGTGCTGGAAGCCATCGACCACGAGCCAACCCCCATCGACTCGCTGGTGGGCGCCACGGGCCTGTCGATGCCGCGGGTTCTAGCCGCCGTCAGCGCGCTGGAAATTCGCCGCCTGGTGCGTCGCATGAGCGGCCAATGGGTCGCGCGCACCCGCTAAAACCACCACTCCGCGGCGTTCACTTCATTCACAAGGTGTCTTCAAACTTCAAAATCGCTTCCAGGCCCGAGATGGTGAGATCGTAAGCAGGCGATTCATATCAAGGAGGGCGAAG
>WGDQ01000444.1 GCA_015493185.1 Planctomycetaceae bacterium | reverse complement strand
CCGCTGTTGGCGGCGGTGGATGACACACCGGCGGTTTCGGCCTCGGGCTGCGTGGTTGGGCCCGATGCGATCCGATCGAGCGGCGGAAACTGCGGCGAACGCCAGAGGCCCATTTTGGCCAAACGGAATTTGGTGGCGGTCCACAGGCAGCCGAAGCCGTATTTCACGCTGCGGCGGAAATTGATCGACGAGGCTTCGGCGAAGTATTTGGTCGGGCACGACACCTCGGCGATCTGATAACCGAACCAGAGGATTTGCGCGAGCATCTGGTTGTCGAATACGAAATCGTCGGAATTGGTTTCGAGCGGCAGCCGTTCGAGCAGCTCGCGATGGAATGCCCGATAGCCGGTGTGATACTCGGAGAGCTTGGCGCCGGTGAGCAGGTTTTCGGTGGCGGTCAGGAAGCGGTTGGCCACGTACTTCCACAACGGCATGCCGCCGCGCAGCGCGTAACCACCCAAAATGCGCGAGCCCAGCACGCAGCGATACAGGTCGTTGCCGATCAGCGCCACCATGGCCGGAATGAGTTTGGGGGTGTACTGGTAGTCGGGATGCACCATGATGACGATGTCGGCGTCTTCTTCCAGGGCCAAACGGTAGCAGGTCTTTTGATTGCCGCCGTAGCCCGTGTTGCGCGAATGTGTGAAAACCCGCGCGTGTTCCAGGCTGCGGGCCACCTGGGTGGTATCGTCGCTGCTGGCATCGTCGACAACGATGACGCGATCGACGACGCCTTGCGCCATGACCTCGTCGTAGGTGCGGCGGAGCGTTTGCGCGGCGTTGTAGGCCGGCATGACGACAACGACTTTCTTGTCTTGAAACATCGCGACTGCCAAATGGGAAAAACGGTGATGCGAAAACGGATGCCCGAGGCATGCGGTGCCGGGCATCTAGGTAACGGCACGGCGAGCCGGCGCTCGGCGGCCGATCGGGTGGTGTCGACATGGCGATCGCGGCGCGAGCAGCCGAGGCGGCGATGGCCAGGCATCGCTGCGCAGCGGCCGCAACCGGACACCAGAAGGCCGACCCTTCCAGCATAGGCGAAGCGGCAGTGAGATCGCGAGTGCCCGGCGCAGAAAAGCGGCCCGCGATGCGCCGCCCGGCGCGCGGGGAGCGACGAGATTGGTGCGATTGCCGGGCCGCTGCGAGCAGGCCTAGAACACACGGCGGACCGGCGCGAACGGGCCGGATCGCGCGGCGGAAATCAGCGGGAAAACCCGCCGGGGAAGCCCCAGGGCCAACGTCCGATAATGTTTCTTATGTTCGGTTCGCCGGGGGCTCAAATGCCTGAAAAACCAGGGTTTTCGCGCCTTGCGGCCTGCCGGGCAAGCGCCGGGATGGCGGTGCGACGTGACGTGCGTGATCGACGGCTGTCGGCTGCTGCCGACGCATCAGACGGCATCGTGGCGGCGCGTTTTTCAGGCACCGAACAAACGACCGTGAAGCGGCGCGGTGAGCGACACCAACATCGCTTTGGCGCGCCCGAGTCGGCAGGGGGCTTAGCACCGATGGCAAACGGTTCGTGGGCGATGCGGGACGCTTGTCGGTCGGCCGTCGGTGAGAGATTCGGGCAGTTCGGGCAGGCCGTTGGCCACGGGCAGCGAGCTGAGCACACTGGTACGTGACGAACGGCGTGCAGGTGTTGCACGCCGCAGACGTGGCACAACCGGACACCCCCCTGCCCAACCGCTTCCACCGCGCCGGGGGAGCAGGCGTTCGTGCCGGCAAAGGGAAAGAAAGAGGCGTCCGCCGGCAGCAGTGGGCAAACGACAAGCCTGTGCGCGGCCGCCGATGGTGTCGACAAATGCGGCCAGATAGCGCCGCCCAGTGCAACTTGGGAACAACGTTTGAAAGCGGCGGGACGATGCGCAAGGAACATTGATACGTTCAGAAGCCGCGCAGCTCCGGGTTTTCGAGCACGGCGTCTAGCGCGGTGCGCTCGGCCGGACGATCGGGCTGAAGCTCTTCATCCAAGCGGTGCAAGTAGGGATGCAGCACGTCGTGCACTTCGTCGGGCATCACGGCATCTGCCTTGTCGATCAGCACGGCGATGTAGCGCCCGCTGCGCGAGGCCAGCACCGCTTCGCGACCTTTGGACGACAGCGTGACCACAAAGAAGGTGATGGCCACACAAAGCAGAATGCCTTTGGCCGCGCCGACCAGCGCGCCCATCTGGCGATCGAATTCTTTGAGCCGAACCCGGTCGATGAAGCCGGCCACGAAGCGGAAAAGAATCCAGATGCCCAACGACGTGACCAGATAAAGAATGAACATCGCCAGAAAACGGTTCCAAGGGGCCGTGTCTCCCAGAAGCGGCGCGAGACGGTCGCTGAATCGCAGGGCGACAAAGTAGCTGGCAATGAGCGAGGCCAGCGAGGCGATTTGCCAGGCCATGCCTTTCCAGGCTCCGAAGATGGTGGCGGCCACGATGACGACCACCATGAAGATGTCGTAGGGGTGCAGGTTGCTGATGATCTCCATGGATCGAACGCCTCAAGGCTGTGGTAACGGGGGCGGTTGGCTTTCGAGAAGCAAGAACTCTGGACACGCTGAAACAAGGTGCCGTCCGGACAGCGGCCGGCCCGATGCGCCGACCCGTGGCGGCCCGGGGGGCCGACCGGCACGAACAAAGGACCCGGGGGGCTTGGTCGCTATGGCGCTGTTCGGCGGCGAGGGGCGTTTCTTGGCTGGAGCGCCCTTTGGTGCGGTGCGTTTGCCGGAGCCGCAGCGGCCGCGCTGCCGGCGACTGTTCATCGGTCGGCGAAGTATAGCGACACCTGGTTGTTGGGAAAAAGCCCAGTCGTACTGTGATCGTTGCGGCGTTGCAGCGGACGAGGCGAGAACGTTCGATTGGGTCTCGAACGGATGGAGTGGGCGCTGAGGGACGTTTTGGACGCCGGTCGGCCCGGTCGGCCAGACCGAGTGGCGCGGCACGCCGGCTAGTGGGCAATCGATTTTGCTTCGAAGAGATTCGGAGAAACGGCCGGACACGAAGAAAAAGAAGAAACGAAGACAAAGTGGCCCGTTGGTGCGGTGCGAAGAGCGCGGAGCAGGGCTGGGCAGGGGTGCCAGCGGGTCGGCGCGAGATGGGAAAAAGAGGCGGGGCGGCAATCGGGCACGCCGTGGTGGTTGCCGCACCGGTTCGAACAGGAGTCGCTCGCGCACGACCAAGGCAGCAA
>WGDQ01000443.1 GCA_015493185.1 Planctomycetaceae bacterium | reverse complement strand
TCGCTAACGCCGGCAATCAGCGTGCAATCAGCCGAAACCCGGCATGCAATACGTCCGCCGACTCCCGAGGGCAACGCGTCCGCGATTCGCCCCCAAGCCACGCGGCCCATGCCGATTTCGTTGCCGCCGTCGCCGATGCCGATTGTCGTTACCGTGCGTCGATGTGCCGCCGTTTCGAACAAGCGGTGGATCTGTCCAGACTGGGCATGGATCGACTGCCCTCGCATATTGTGGCACACGTCGCGTTCTGAAGGTGGCACCTCGCGTTGGAACCGCCGCACGATCGACGGGCATGTTTCCGCCTGGCACCGCAACGAATCGAGCCGATGGCTTGGTCCAACCCGTTCAATGGCAATCAAATGTGTTAACGATTGCCCAAACGGCGACGACCAGAACTGCTCGATCCAGCGATCGGCCAGCGGGGCAGGGCGGAAGGGCTCCGCATCACCTGCCGGCGGAACGACATCCGCGACGTTTCCTTGGGTGGGCGACGTTTCGAAGGGAAACGTCAGCACCATCTCTCGCGGCCAGCGCCATGAGTCGACGGCGGCTTCGAGCAGCGGCGTGCCCAGCGGATCGGAGATGAGACGCACGTCGACCCCTAATTCCAGCAGACACCTTGCCAGCAGCAACGCGCCGGGCGGACCATCGGTTTCGGCTGTCCAGCCGCCGTTCTCAAGCGGCACGGCAAACCCCGTGGCGATCGCCACGGCACGAGCCCCGTGGGCCAACCCCTCGGAAGCGGCACGCAGTTGGCCCCGCACGCACTGCATGACCTCAGCGCGACAGGCCAATCCTCGACGCCCAGGATCGCGAGCGATCGCCCGCTCGAGCGATTGCCATTGCAGCGAGTCACTTTGTTTCGCCATCGCGCACCGCTATATCGGGTCTTTTCGCGTCTTGCCGGATTGAATTGCCACGGCCGCGGTCCATGAACCTTATAACTCGCGGGCCTTGTTTCCCACTGTGGGCTGTACTGTGCTGCGCGACAACATCTTTATCCTTCTTCGGGGGCCTGCGGCTTTTCGTCGACGCCGGTATTTGTTCGGCACTGCGGCTTGGGCTGCGATGCGAGGCGGGCTGCCTTGGCAATCGCCAAAACGTTAACCGGTGGGCTCGGGCAAACCACAGGGGCTGGGGAGGCGGTCTCGAAAATTCGCGACCGTTTTTGCACTTTTTCGCTTTGCACGTCTCGCGGATTTAGCCCGCCGTCAGACGGGACAGCACGAACGTGCAAATGCCCGCTTGGTATGTCCGGTTTTGCCGTGCGCCTTGCGAGTAGATTCCTCGACAACTGTGCCGGCAGGGCTTGGCACGAGGCCTTTGCCGGCCCGATTCCACACCAGATCGGGGGCGGGACAAGGCGATTTGAATATCTTCGAAACAGGCACACACCGGTGAGCGGAACGTAGTCACCCGCCCGGGGCGGTGCGACATATTGCCGCAGTTGTCTTTTGGTACGCCGCCATTCTAAGCTGATGCCTTTAACTATGGTTGACAATCTTGGGGGTGCCGATAAAACAGGATTCGCACCGCTTGTGAAAACTGTCACAGGGTGGGCGGTTCCGCGCACCGATAGATCTATTCTCGTTAATACCCGTCGTCGGTTCGGGGCAGTGCACAGTCGAGTCGCGACCGGAAGTGCGGTCTCGTTCGCTGCACCGTGCCGCGGATCGCGGGCGTATCGGCCCCTTCAGGCGTGTTTTGAGCGCACCTCGGCCGGAATAGGCAGGCTTTGCTGATGGCTGAAGAAAAGAAAAAAAAGATGTCGACGGCCGAAATTCTGGCCGCTGCTCGCAAGCTCGACAGCGGTGGATCGGCCAAGGATTCTTCTGACGGCGAAAAGGCGGAAGCTGAAAAGCAGGCCGATGTTGCGTCGGAAAAAAAGCCGTCCGCAACGCCGAGCAAGCCGGCTGCCAAGCCCGCAGCAGGAGGCAAACGGCCGAGTACCGCCGAAATTCTGGCAATGGCCCGCGCCAACAAGAAGGCCGCGGGCGGCGAAGAGGCTGCCGCCGAAGAAAAGCCGAAACCCAAGCCTAAGCCAGCCGCCAAACCGGCCGCAAAAGCTAAAAAGCCTGAGCCCAAGCCCGTGGCCAGCGGACCGAAAGATACGGCCAGCATTCTTGCAGCGGCCCGT
>WGDQ01000442.1 GCA_015493185.1 Planctomycetaceae bacterium | reverse complement strand
GCCCTTGGAAGTAGATCTGATCGCCCGAGTAATTGTCGCTCTTGCCGCGGAAAAAGTGATTGAACGCCACCTCGTAGAGCGTAGCCGACGAGGCGTAAGTGGAAATGTGACCTCCGAGGCCCGGATTCTCGCGATTGGCCCGCACCACCATAGCCATCGCGTTCCAACGAATGATGCTTTTGATGCGGCGCTCGATTTCGCGGTTGCCGGGGTAAACCGGCTGCTGCGTGGCCGGAATGGTGTTGATGTACGGCGTGTTGGCCGCAAATGGCAAGTTGACTCCCTCGCGGTAGGCCGTTTCGTCGAGCACCGAGAGCAGGTAGCGCACGCGCTCGGGGCCCTTGGTTTCCAACACGTACCGCAGCGAGTCGATCCACTCAGACGTTTCGATCGGATCGATGTCGTCGCTTTGTCGGATGATGTCTGCCGTTGCCATAGATGGCGCTCGCTTCCGGTTTTAAGAGGAACTCGTGTTTCCGAAAAAATTCGAAGAGCATAAACGCAACGCACGCGATGCGTAAAATCTCGCAGCGGCACGTTGCAAAAACCATCTCCATCACGGCCGATGGGGCGGCGATCTGAAGTTCCGATTCGGGTATTGTCAACCGTCGGTATGACCGTACTCACTCAGCGGGAACCGCCGGCTTCGGAATTCCGTTGTGTTCCGATTCTCTATTTGGATTCATTCGATCGGCCGCGCGCCCAGATGCCCCACGACCGCTTTCTGCTCAAGCTGCGGAACGGCCGGAAGAACAGTCGACGCAGTGCCACGGCGACGCGGAACCTCGGCAGGTTGCCAAACAAGTTGTTTCGCTCGGCGATAACGCATCGCCCACAACGGCGCCCGCAATTGCCATAGCCGCCCGCTCGTTCACGGCGATGTGCCGCAGAAAGCAGGCTTCAATAGATAGAACGCGCCATTCACCAAACCCCAGCGATTTTGCAAATCGACCCATTGCCACGACCCGCGATCGCCCACCGGCGACGCAGGCCAACTGGCGGCACGCGCTGCCCGCCAACATCGGCCTGTGGGGCCACGGCTCGCGGCAGCGCTGCAAGCCGAAAAACGGCTCTAGGGCCGGACGCCCCAACTGGGCAACGAGTGCGCCGGACAACTATCTCGAACGGCCGACTGCCGGTTGCTTTGTCAGAACCACCCCCCGAACGCGCCGGGGTTGCCGGGTCGGCCCGGGCCAAGGCATCGGCCGCACTGCTACGGCCGTGCGATCGGCCCACGATCGGTGAGAATTATTCTACAGCCCCGGCGATGCGTAAAGGCCACTGTGGTTGGCAACGCGAGGGCGACAGCGTTTCGGCCATGATCTCCTTAAAACACAAGGACTTCGGTGTTGCCATGCCGCTGGCGGCCGACTGGCGAACAGGGGACAATCGGTAAACCAGCGAGGCAACAAGAGACGCCTGGGCACCATAAGTGCTGAGCAACAGGCAACTGTCGAGTGGCGTCGAATCGAAGCCGATGCCAGTCCGGCCGCCGCATCGCGACATCGAAGCGGCCTACCCCAAGGGACAACAAGCCGCATTGAGCGGGACATCGAGCGGCTAGGATCGAAGCTCAAGTTCCGGCTGCGGCCGTGGCTTTGCGCTTCGGCCGATAAATCTCGGTTGCGATGCCAAGAAAAACTTCGCCGGCGGCGGGCAACGTCTCGCTAAGGGTCGGATGCGGGTGGATCGTTTCGGTGAGATCGCGGACGCGACACCCCATTTCAATGGCCAAAACCGCTTCGGAAATCATGTCGCCCGCGGCGTAGCCGACGATGCCAACGCCCAAGATGCGCTCCGTGGCCGGGTCGATCACCAACTTGGTAAGCCCCTCGGCACGGTGCAGCGACTGGGCCCGACCGTTGGCGGCCCACGGATAACGGGCCACCTCGACCGAAATACCCTGCTGCTTCGCTTCGTTTTCCGTAAGCCCGGCCCAGGCGATTTCAGGATCGGTGAACACTACGGCCGGAATGGCCTGGGCGTCGAACTCGGCCGGTCCGCCGTGCAGTGCCTCGACGGCCACTTTGCCTTCGTGCGTTGCCTTGTGAGCCAACATCGGTTCGCCCGCTACGTCGCCGATTGCCCAAACGTGCGGATCGGTGGTGCGCTGACGACGGTCGGTCAGAATGAAACCTCGGTTGTCGACCTCAACGGCCGTGTTTTCCAACCCAAGCCCGTCGGTATTGGGCCGCCGTCCGACCGAAACCAACACCCGATCGAATGACTCGCGCACCGTTTGGTTGTCCGGCAACTCGAGCACCGCTTCGATCCGATCGCCCTGATCGACGAGCTGCGCCACCTTGGTGCTGAGTCGGATTGCCTCGAACTGCCGTTCGAGCCGCGATCGGAGGGGCCGCACAAGGTCGCGATCGGCACCGGGCAACAAACCGTCGGTTAGTTCCACCACGGTCACGCGACTGCCCAAAGCGGCATAAACGCTGCCCATCTCCAAGCCGATATAGCCACCGCCCACGACCAGCAACCGCTCGGGAATGCTTTCCAGCCGCAACGCGCCACTCGAATCGATGACACGTGGGCTGTCGATCCGCAGCGGCCCCGGCACCACGGGCGACGAACCCGTGGCCACAATGCAGTGGTCCATCGTCAGTGTGTCGCTCTCGCCGGCCCGATCGCCGAGATATTCCAGATGCAATTCTTGCGAACGTGCGAATCGACCTCGGGCATGGATCACATTCACCTGGCGCCGCTTGGCAAGCTGCGCGAGCCCCTGGGTCAACGTGTCGATCACGCCGTCTTTGGCGGCCCGCAGCGCGTCGAGGTCGATTTGCGGCGGCGCGTAGCGGATGCCCCAATCGGCCAAAGCGTGGGCCTCGTTCATCACTTTGGCCACGTGCAAAAGGGCCTTGGAAGGAATGCAGCCGCGCAGAAGGCACACACCACCCAAGCGAGGCTCGGCATTGACCAGCGTGACATTCATGCCCAAATCGGCAGCGAGAAACGCGGCGGCATACCCGCCCGGTCCGCCACCGAGAACAACCAGTTGGCTGTGCATGAGAGATGATTTCCTTGTCGCTATCAGCATCGATTGCGCCGCATCGGCATCGCATGCGGCACCAGATTTTACGGCACAAGAGACGTTGGCGAACCACGGAGGCGAGCAGCCCGTTTTGATGATTGCCATTGCCCGCGAGCTGGCATGGACTGACACGGCACCGGCTGCACACCTTGCTCGGCGCATGCAGGCCCACCAACGACCTATCGTCTGGCGGAATTCTAGCGTTTTGCGTCCGCAGCGCCAGCGCGAGCTGCGAAACGGCCCACGACCGGGCAGCGACCGGTCAGAAACCATGCCGGGAACCGCCCGTCTTCTGAGTGTTCGGCCTCGCCTTTCGGAGCAGAAAAGTCGGGGCAGCATGTTGCTCTGGCGAGCAGCAAAGCGCACGATAGTCGGGCGAATCGTCTGCCGACCACGCGTGCTTGTTGGACTATTGCGGCTTGCCGACCGCGGGCGAGGCTCATTGCCTTGGTCGCAAGCGGCCCGCCGCGTGCGACCGCAAGCCATCGTTTCCTCTCTACAAACCGTTTCCTCCCTACAAACACCGATGTCGGAGAAACTCAATGTCGCCGGGGAACACGTCAGACAAGCAAGAGCACGTAGCCGACACGGTAATTCTGGGTGCCGGTGTGATCGGTGCGAGCATCGCCATGCAGTTGGCTATGCGAGGGCAGCGCGTGATTGTTTTAGAACGGGCGTTGGCCGGGTCGGGGTCGACAGGACGCGCCGCGGGGCTGCTGGGCCAACTGCGGTCGACACGCGAAGCGACGCGGATGTTGGTCGACGGCCTGGAGATTGTGCGCGACCTGGAACGTCGCACCGAAAGTCACATCTTTGTGCAAACCGGTTCGCTGCGCGTGGCGCAAACACCGGCGCGGGCGCGGGAGATCGAAGAACATGTGAAGCTGGGGCGCGAAGTCGGCCTGCCTGTTGAGCATATCGGCCGCGAAGAAGTCGCCCGGTTGCTGCCCTACATGAAAGTGGACGACCTGCTCGATGCGTGCTACTGCCCCACCGACGGACATTTGCAGCCGGCCGAGTTGCTGGCCGCCTACATCGCGGTTGCTCGCGAGCACGGAGCCCGCTTCATCTTCAACGCGCCGGTCGAACAAGTTCACGTTCGCGGCGGACGCGTTGCCGGCGTTCGCGCCGCAGGCCATCGGTACGACGCTGGTACGGTGGTCAACTCGACGGGGCCCTGGTCGTATCTGGTAACGGAATTGGCCGAAAGCCGATTGCCCACGGCCGCCATTGCCCATGTTTATTTGACCACGACGCCCAGCGATGCGGTTGTGATCGACCGGCACAGCCCCGCCGTGCGCGATCGTGAGAACCGCATTTATTCTCGCCCCGAGGCGGGAGGGCTGATCGTGGGTACCTACGAAGCGCAACCGGTAGAGTACGACATGGAGCAGTTGCCCGCCGACTTCGATATGGCGTCGATGCGCCCACGTCGCGACGACCTGACGGTGGCCACCCTGATCGATGCCGCGTCGCGCCGATTTCCGTTTATCGGACCGCAAACGCCGATGACCATCACGCAAGGCATCATGACGTTCACACCCGACGGTCGGCCATTCTGCGGGCCGGATGCAGAAATCGAAGGGCTGTTTCACGCGAGCGGCTTCTGCGGGCACGGCATTGTGCAAAGCCCCACGATCGGGCGGATCATGGCCGAGTGGATTGTCGATGGCCGCCCGACCTATGACGTCTCGGAGATCGAAGCCGATCGCTACGCCGACGTGCCCGAACTGGCCGATCGCGCAACCGTGAAGGCCCGCTGCCGTCGAACCTATGCCGACTACTACGGCAAAGTGGTCGCGGTCGACTCGGCCTAAGCCGAATCGCCGGTCAAGGCCCACGCGAAGCCACGGGGTAACGGTTTCGCAGCTCGTAGCGCACGAGCATGTGGGTTCAGGCGCAGGGCGCCATGATTGGCTGCGAAGATCGTGTCTCTATTGTTGTCGATCTCGCAACACACGGCACACCAAGCGCATGGCTTGGAAACGCTCGCGCCGACAAGAAACCAGAGACACGAGGCCGACGTTTCCGAATAGCGCATCGGCGCAAGACAGGGGCTTTTGACAACCGGCGTCAAGCTCGCGCGGCTCAATACAGCCCCCGGTGAAACCTCCTTGAGAAAAGTCGTTCCGGCTGCGGGCGGCTAAAACGCGGCTAAAACTTCGTCCACTCTGCGTCGCCCAAGACCCGCCGTATCTTCGAACATGCCTGCGATCGGTCTCGTTGATGAGTTGCAGGTTGGCTTGCCTCTTTCTCACCAACGCCCCCATTTTTCACAGGCCGTCGATCGTGAGGCCACGGATGGTGAAGCCCTCCGATATTTGCACGACCCAACCACGAGCGCCTTTCGTAGAAGGCACTGCCCCAGGGTGGGTTGCTGTCGACTGTTGCGGTTGTATTGGCGAACCGGCTTTTTTGGCCGACAAACCTTTTGTTGGTTTGGCATGAATGACCTACACTTCGAATTGAGCGGTTTTGTTCGTCTGGTCGCCTCTTGTGCCGAGAATCAGCAACTCAAGATGGATCATCGCATTCTTTCTCGCAGCCATTGCGTGGCTCTGGCCATATTGTGCTTTCTGTTGGGAACGAAATCGGCCTCGCTCGACGCGGCTGAAAACACGGCCAGCGCGGCCCGTCCCTCAGAGCCGAAGCTGCTGGAGCCCACGCCGACACGCGCGACGCGGCCGGCGCCGACAGCGCCTTCGTTGCACGAAGCGATCGGTCCGCCACCGGGCGACTTGCAGGCCCAAAGCGGCGAGCATCCGCTGGAACCCGCACTGCGCTGGGCCCGCCAAGGACTGAAAAGCATTCAAGAAAAACTGCATGATTACGAATGCACGTTCGTCAAGCGCGAACGTGTCGATGGCATGTTGGGCCCGCGTGAGTTTATGCGTCTGAAGGTTCGGCACGAACCGTTCAGTGTTTACCTCTATTTCCTCCGACCGCACGAAGTGCGCGGCCAAGAGGCGATTTACGTCGAGGGACGCAACAATGGAAAGCTGTGGGCGCATAGCAACGGCATGCGCGATCGCGTAATGGGCACCGTGGCGCTCGAACCACGCGGACCGTTCGCCATGCGGGGCAACCGCTATCCGCTCACCGAAATCGGTTTGGCCAATCTGGTCAGGCGGCTTATCGAAGTTGCCGAAGCAGATACGCAATACGGCGAGTGCCAGGTGCGGACGTACAGTGGTGCCAAGATCAACGGTCGCCCGTGCCTCTGCCTTGAAGTCGAGCACCCGCGGCCGCGGCGCAACTTCAAGTTCCATATCGCCAGGGTTTATATCGATCGCCAGCTCAATTTGCCGGTGCGTTACGAATCGTATAGCTGGCCTGCTCGGCCCGGCGAAAAGCCGCTGCTGCTCGAGGAGTACACGTATCTGAACCTGCGCATCAATCCGGGCCATAGCGATCTGGATTTCGACATTCGCAATCCCGACTACGATTTCCCCCGCGAAATCGTGACGAAAAGCGGCCCCACACGTGCTCGCGCGGTCGTCGGGCGCTGAGCGAAAAAAGCCGAACGAGACCTCTCGGCGGGCCTGAAGAAGAATCGGCGCCGCCTACGTACCTGCGCGCGAGCGGTTCAGTCGGGCAGGTCCCAATCCACGTTTTCCAGCGGCCCCACCAACACCGACGTGGTTTGCGAGATGGGCCAGCGGCGCAGCACGTCGCGAATGTCTTCGGTCGTAATGGCGTCGATCGCAGCCAGATCGTCGCTCACGCTGCGGTACTCACCGCGCTGCACCCAATTGGCCCCCACGTTGAACAGCCGGCTGCGTGGCCGCTCGCTGCCGAGCACCACGCGGGCGCTCACTTTACGACGGGCCTGCTCCAACTCCGTGTCGGAAACGCCTTCGGCCTCAACCTGCCGATAGATGGCGTCGATGCGGGCAACGTTGTCTTTGGCGTTGTTCGGATCGCAGCTCATGTAGGTCATGAACACGCCGGCATCGAGATACTCGTGGTGGCTGTGCGTGGCGTGTTCGGCCAGTCCCGGGTCGATCAACTCCCAATACATGCGGCTGCCCGAATCATCGCCCACGATCGTGCTGAGGATTTTGGCCGCGAAACGCAATGGCTGCGATGCTTCGGGCCCGGCCGCCAGTTGGATCAAATATTCTTGTGTGGCCACCTGTTTGTGCAGCACCCGCGTTCCACGCTGCGGTGTTGGCGGCGCGATGGAACGCGAAACATCGAAGGGCTCCCAATCGCCGCAATGCCGATTCGCCTGGCCAACGAAATGATCGAAGTCGATATTTCCCGCACCAACCAGGATGAGGTTGCCAGGGCTATAGCGCCGCCGAAAATACTCCCGCATTTGTTCAACGCGCAACGCCTCGATCGACTGCACGGTGCCCAGAATGCTGCGTCCCAGCGGATGCGGGCCGAAGTGCATCTGTTTGCAGACTTCGTCGGCCCCGAAGGGTGGCTGATCCTCGTACATGCGAATCTCTTCGATGATCACCTTCTTTTCGGTCTCGAAGTCTTCTTCGCGCAGGCTCGGACGCATGAGATCGCTAAGCAGGTCGAGCGCCTGATCCAGATAGTCGGGCAATACGGCGGCGTAGTAAACCGTGTTTTCTTCAGACGTGAAGGCGTTGTAAAACGCGCCCAATTCGTCGAACTCGCGATTCACGTCTTCAGCCGTACGGCGCGGCGTGCCCTTGAAAACCATGTGCTCCAGAAAGTGGCTTACGCCGTGCACTTCTGGCGTTTCGTCGCGCGAGCCAGTGCGCACGAAGAAACCCAATGCCGAGGTGTAGGCGTCCGGGTTGCACTCGGCAATGATTTGCAGACCGTTGTCGAGCGTCTGTTTACGAAACTCCAACGCGCACCTCCAGCGGCTTGGGGCCCAAAGTCACCACGCGGAAGTCGCCTGGCGGATGCTGGGCCAGATAGGCATTGATGCTCTCGCAGGTCAGGCCGTCGATGATCGCTGCCAATTCGTCCATGGAACGCACGCGGCCCAAATGATACCAGTCGCGAGCCACCGAGCCGCTGCGGGCCGAACTCGACTCTTGCTGCATGATCAGCGAGCTTTTGATTCGGGCCTTCAGCCGGTCCAGCTCTTGCGGCTCGATGCCCTGCGCCAGCCGGTTCAGCTCGGCCAGCAACACGTCGAGCGTTTCCTGGGCCCGCTCGGCACTGGTGCCTGAATAGCAGAGCACGCCGCCCCAATCGCGGAGCGTGTGGTAGCTGGCGTATACGGTGTAGCACAGGCCACGCTTTTCGCGCACCTCGGTAAACAGGCGCGCGCTCATGCCTCCGCTCAGCGCACCAACGGCAGCCCACGCCTGAAAATAGTCGCGATGCCGATACGGCACGCTCGGATAGGCCACGCCGATGTGCGTTTGCTGCGTGACTTGCTCCAGGTGCGTTTGCGGCGGCTCGGGCGGCCCGAGCTCGATTGGCGGCACGTCGACCGGCTGCCAGTCGCCGAAAAGCGTTTCCACCTCGTGCTGGAGTTTCGGCCAGTCGATGGCTCCTGCCACGCCGATAATCAGGCCATTCGGCCGATAAAGCCGGTCGTGCGCCTGCCGGATCTCGTCGATCTCGATTTGCATCAGCGCTTCGCGGTTGCCTTGGCTGGGACGTCCCCAAGGGGGTGGAAACAGCCGGCGCCGCAACTCGATCATGACCTTGTGATGCGGGTCGTCTTCCACGGCCTGCAACTCTTGCAGCATGACCTGACGCCCAGCCTCCAGTTGGTCGGCAGGCAGATGCGGACGGCGCAAGATATCGGCGTAAATGGCCAACGCCTCGGGCAGGCTGCGGCTGAGCGTGGCCCCACTGAAACTAGCGTGCGAATCGCTTACGTGCTCGTGCCGCTCGACTCCCAAATTGTCGAGGGCCTCGACCAACTGCCGGCTATCGCGCGAACCGGCGCCGCGGAGCGCCATTTCGCACACGAAACCGGCAAGCCCCTCGCGCTTGGGTGGATCGTACACCGAACCGGCCGGCACCAGCAGCGTGAACGCCGCAGATTGCAGCCACGGCATTTCCTCAGCCACCAGCACAATGCCGTTGTCGAGAGTGTGCGTATGGATCGTCTGGCTCACGAGAGGCTCCCTCGCTCAGAAGGCGAGCGAACGGCCCATCCGCCCGCTTGCTGGCCGTGAATCGTTGCATCTATCGCCCGCAGATACAAGCCCCGCGACGCACAGAGTTCAACAGCCGCAGGCCGGTCCGCATACACAAGGAGAAGATGCCAGAAAACAGTGACACGACGACGGGGCAGGGCGGGGCAGGGGCCGAGCATATCTAGGCGCACATGATGTCCATTTCCGAGGTCGCCCGTTAGGTGGCGTGAACGGGTTGCTCCTCGGCTCTTGTGCAACAGACTCTACGCGTTTACCGGACACCTTGAAGCCGCCAGTTTGCAGCCATTCGCACCTTGAAATCATCAGGTAACAGAACGTCTGCCACCCCATGGGAGTGCCTCCGCAGCAGGCACCCGTAGCAGAGAATGAGCGAGGCAATGCCACCGACACGAATAACTGGCACCGCTACCTACCTGTCGCCCACCGTTTCAGGAGTAAGCGACCTCGACCGCCTTGTAGACGGTGCGCACTTTGGTGAAGCCGAGCCGCTCGTAGAGGCGAATCGCTGCTTCGTTCTGTGCGGTAGCCTCGAGCAGAGCGCGGCGCAACCCCACTTGCCGAAAACCGTGCAGCGCCTTGACCAACAGCGCCGTGCCCAGCCCGCGACCTCGATGCTCGGGAACCACGCCCAAGTTTTGAATCGCCCCCAACCCTCCGCGGTCGCGAATGCCCTGAATCGTGCCGCAATATTCGAAAGGGTCCGATGCGTGGAAGCGACAGCCGATCAGCCAGGTGGCCTCGGGCAAAAAACCCGTCTTGCGACTGATCTCGGTCATCAACCGCAGGCAACCGTCTAGCGCCCCCAAACACGGAAAGACATTGGCGTCGATTTCTGTGCGGAAGCTGAGGTATTTGGTTTCGGCGTGGATGTCTCGATATTCGGGCGCCCACTCGATCCAATGGTAGCCCTCGGGCAGGCGCGCCGGCGGAAGCTCGCGCCCCGTCAAGTCGATTTCCATGCGGTAGCGTTTGAAATATGTCAGACCCATCGAGCCGCCCGTTCGTCTGTCGTGCCCTCCAGCGCATCGTCCTGCTTCTCGACCGTCCGTGACGTGTGCACCACAGCCGCACCGTCTGGAAATTGAACGGCTGCCTCGCCGTAGGTCGATGGCTTGCGAAATTCGGCTCCGCCGCTGGTTCATCGTAGCCCTTGGTTCGGGCATGGTCAAACTTTGGCACAAGCCCAATGTGCCGGCTATCTCATACTGCGTAAACGACTTAGAGCCGGTCGGTCGCATCGCGACGGACAATCGCAGCGGACGCGCAACCTGAGACGTCGCCCTGCTCGTTTTTCGCTGGCCGGTTTGCTTGGTTGCTTGTCGCCTATCGCTTACTTCAACTGCCACATGCCACAAACGGGCACGAGCAGTGCAGCGTGTTGCGTTTTGCGTTGACCAGCCCGCACGTTGCCAAACACGAGAGTGAGGCCCCGTGTGGCGGCAGAACCTGCGCAGTCTTCCGACCGATGCCGCCGATGCACTCGACAATCGTCATGCATCGCGCAAACGGAACCCGGCACTCGCGCGGTGCCCATCAGGCACGCGCAGGAGCATTGTCGCCTAGAATCGACTAGTTGCCCCTACGAGGCGGCACTTTTCATGGCTCTGCCGCACAAACGTCAGAATCCACATCGGCCTTATGGCCGGCACGACGCGCCCGATCGCTGGCTTCGCGCTCGTGGCTCGCCTTCGGGGCACATCGGGCCGTCAGCACGCACAGCACCGTGGCGCATGAGTCGGGCGATCGAGCTTCACCATGTCCGAAAGAGCACCGGGAGTGTCGAAGGCGAAATCGCTCAGCGGCGTTTCGCGGCGGTGGCGGGCCGTTTGGCGATCAGTTTGCGCAGCCGGGCCAGATTGATCTGGTCGAGACACTTTCCATCGCGTTCGCCCTTGGGCGTTTCCAGGTACATGGGCACGCGACGGAAGCGGCGATCGTTGAGCAGATGACGAAACGGCGCAACGCCCATGGTGCCTTCGCCGATATGCGCATGCCGGTCGACCCGCGAACCGCGCGGGCGTTTGCTGTCGTTCAGATGAAAGGCCTTGATCTGTTTCAGCCCAACGATGCGGTCGAACTCGGCCATCGTCGCGCGATATTGTTTTTCGGTTCGCATTGCGTAGCCGGCGGCATGCACATGGCATGTATCGAAACAAACGCCCAACCGTTCCGGGTCACGAACGCCATCGAGAATGGCGGCCAGGTGTTCGAACTTCCAACCAAGATTGGTGCCTTGGCCGGCCGTGGTTTCCAGCAAACAACGCGACTGAATGCCTCGGGTTTGGGCGTGAATTTCGTCCAAGGCGTCGATGATTCTGGCCAGTCCGGCCTGCTCGCTGCTGCTAGTGAACGCGCCGGGGTGCGCCACCACGTAGGGAATTCCCAACAGATCGGCCCGGCGGAGTTCTTCAACAAAAGCGTCGATCGACCGCTTCCAAAGCACATCGTCCGGCGCAGCGAGATTGATCAAATACGAATCGTGAGCGATGGGGTGCTTGATCTTCAGCCGGTTCAGCGCGTTGCGAAATCGCTCAACGTCTTCTGCGACGATTGGCTTGGCCCGCCACTGGTTGTTGTTTTTCGTGAATAATTGCACACAATCGCAACCGGCCACGTGCGCCAGTTCCACGGCGCGGTAGTATCCGCCGGCAATCGACATATGAGCACCCAATATCGCCATAGGCTAAAACGTAACAAGAACCTCACGCAGCCGACAGGGCGCCGTGCTCGCCTTTTTTTCTCTCGTAGTCGGCCAGTCAGGCGAGGAAACACGTCGGGGTGTGGCACAGCGAGCGGATTGAGCGGACGGGCTTTGGCTTCAACAACGCCTGTTCGCCCTTGAAATGACCCGTTTGCGGTTCGTCATTTTTCCTTGTTACCTACTGGCAAATCGCCAGCATGGTTTCGGTCATGTCCTCGAGCAAATCGCCTCGCCCGGCTGCTTGCCCTGCCGGTTGGCGCGGCGATAAAATCAGGGGCGCTGCATTTCTGGAACCAGCAAGAACGATGGTTGCCGCGAGCGCTTTTTTGTACGTCGTGGGCGCGTAGTGCCCGACGTACTTCGGCCGGTTGCGGCATCTGGCGGGCAACCGTTTGTGAGGGCCGCGTACGATGAACCTGAGTTGGTGGATCGCGTTGGGGGTCGCCTTGGCCGGTCTGGCCGCGGTGGCCTTGATGTGGCGTCCGATCTGGTCGCTGGCGCGGCGGCGGCGCACTCGGCGAGCCCAAGAAGAGTTTCGTCTTCGTCGCGAATGGCTCGAGGCCGAATTTTTCAAACGCGCCTCGACCAGCGGAAAACCACGGCACCTGCGATGGCGCGATTGCCAGTTTGCCGATGAAGTACACTACGCACGGCACCGCAGAACGGGCGAGCTTTGCGCCCTGGTCGCCGTTACCGTTTCATTCGAGGCGGTCGAGGGCGGGCTGATGGAAGACGTTGAAGCGGTGAGCGACCTGCGGGCGGCCACGGCGGTGTTTCGGCACCACGCAGGCCAGTGGACCGCCGAGGGCCGCGTGATGTTCAATCTCGATCCACCGCGAGCAATCGAGTTCTATCACGACGAGCTGGAGATGGTGCTGCCGCCAGCGGGCGGGTGAAGTCGCTCGGAACGCACGGCTCCATCAATGTGCGATCGTGCGGGGGGCGAGCCTCATCGTCACCATTTCGGCCCTGCTATTTCTCCGCTTTGCTATCTCTTATCTCTCCGCTTCTGGTCGCAATCGTGCTGTGAAAACACGCGTTCTGCCGGCGCTACTCCACGCTCTACTTGCATGCGTGGCGGAGAGTCGTTCGTCGGACCGATCGCGCTGCGATGCATATTCGAGCGTTTGCTACGGGCAGAGTGCGATCGCACAACATGTTCCCGCTTTGCAGCCGCCTTTTTCAGCCATGATGACACGCCGGTCGGGCGGACCAACCGGAAAGACTGCTGTTCGCCGGCAGCCGACCACGGCGACCTTACGAGGCGGCTTGCTCCGAGGCAAGGATCTTGCGGAGCACGAATTGCAAAATGCCCCCGTGCCGGTAGTAATCGAGTTCGACGGGCGTGTCGATACGCACTTTGGTGGCAAACGTCTTGTCGGTTCCGTCGGCTGCCGTGGCACGAACCGTTAATTCTTGCTGTGGCTGCAAATCGTCGCCTAGCTCGGGAATGTCGAACACCTCTTCGCCGGTGAGCCCAAGATCTTGCCACGTTTTTCCGCCGACGAACTCCAGCGGCAACACACCCATTCCCACCAGATTGCTGCGGTGAATTCGCTCGTAGCTGGCGGCGATCACGGCCCGCACGCCGAGCAAATAGGTGCCCTTAGCGGCCCAGTCGCGGCTGCTGCCCGTGCCGTATTCGGCGCCGGCCAACACGATCAGCGGCACCCCCTCTTGTTTGTATTTGATAGCCGCATCGTAAACGCTCATTTGCTCGCCGTCGGGCAGATGACGCGTGATACCGCCTTCGGTGCCGGGGGCCAGCAAATTGCGGATGCGAATGTTGGCAAACGTGCCACGGGTCATCACGCGATCGTTGCCACGTCGCGAGCCGTAGCTGTTGAACTCTCGCGGTTCCACGCCGTGTTCGATGAGGTATTTGCCCGCCGGGCTATCGGCGGCAATCGTCCCGGCCGGCGAGATATGATCGGTTGTTACCGAGTCACCCAGCGCCACAAGCACCCGAGCGCCGCGAATCGGTTGGATCGGCTGCGGCTCGCGCGTCAGATCGATCAGAAACGGTGGTTCTTGAATATACGTGCTCGATGGATTCCAAGGATAAAGGTCCGATTCCGGCACTTGGATCGCGTTCCACCGCTCATTCGATTCGAACACGTTGCCGTAGCGCTGGCGGAACATCTCAGGCCGAACGGCCTGCCGCATCGCCTCGCTCACCTCCTCGCGCGTGGGCCAGATATCTTTGAGGTAAACGTCCTGCCCGTCAGCCCCCTTGCCCAAAGGTTCGTTTGTCAGGTCGATGTCGGTCGTGCCGGCCAGGGCGTAGGCCACCACCAACGGCGGGCTGGCCAGGTAGTTGGCTTTCACCAGCGGATTGATGCGGCCCTCGAAATTGCGGTTGCCGCTCAGCACGGCGG
>WGDQ01000441.1 GCA_015493185.1 Planctomycetaceae bacterium | reverse complement strand
CTGCCATCGGCATTCTGTTGGGCGAAGCGCAAGCGCTCGAATGGGGCGAGACGCCCGTGTGGATCGATCCCGTCGCATTGTTGGGTTTGGCGCTCGTGGCAGTGAATTTCCTGGCTCCCATCTTCGGCAGCCGTGGGCCGCTCTATGTCACGCTCTGGTACTTCATCGCCGCGTTTATCTGGACGTTTCTCACCTACGCCATGGGCAATCTGGTACCGCAATATTTTGTAAGCGGCACCAGCGCCGGCGCGATCGGCGGGCTCTTCATCCACGATCTGGTGGGCCTGTTTGTCACGCCGCTGGGTTGGGGGTTGATGTATTACTTTGTACCCATTTTGCTGCGCAAACCGATTTGGAGCCATGGACTGTCGCTCGTGGGCTTCTGGGGCCTGGCCTTTTTCTACCCGCTCAACGGCATCCATCACTTCCTTTACACACCGATTCCCATGTTCTTGCAGTATGGATCGGTCGTGGCCACCGTAGCCGTTGAGCTGGTGGTGACCACGGTGATCGTCAACTTTTTCGGCACCATTTGGGGATCGGGCCGGGCAGTGGTTACGAACTTGCCCATCCGCTGGTTTTACGTGGGCATGGTGTTCTATTTCCTCACGTGCCTGCAATGCGCCATGCAGGTAACCCTCACATTTCAGGCTCTGATCCATTTCACCGACTGGGTCGTCGGCCACGCCCATCTCGTCATGTTCGGCGTGTTCAGCATGTGGCTCCTGGGCATTATGACGTATCTGTTTCCGCGTCTATTGAAAACCTCGTGGTACAGCTACCAATTGCTCGAGTGGCATTTCTGGCTTTCCGCCGGCGGCATGTTGGTGATGGCCTCGGACTTGATCCTGGCCGGAGTGTTTCAGGGCTATTGGTGGGCTTCGCTCCAGCCGTGGGATGTATCGGTTAGCGGATCGCAGCCGTTCTGGATTCTGCGATTGTTTGCGGGATTGGCGATTTTCGGCGGTCAGATCTGCTTCTTTTACAACCTTTTCAAAACGTATCAGAAGGCCCATGGCGCAGCGACCAATCCTTCCGCGTCGCCGGCTGCTGCCTGAGCCGTAGCATAAGCATTACAAACAAGAAGACGAATGACCCATGTTTGAGAGCAAATCGGGCATTTTTCTGATCGGTGGTTTGGGGTTTTTCGCGTTTGCGTTTCTCTCCAACGCGGTGGTTCCCATTCTGATGTATCGGGATCTGCCGGAGAAAACGTCTTACGAGGTAGTGAACCCGAACCTGATCTATCAGTTCGAGGATCTCAGCAGACGGTATCCCAAGCAGTTCAAGGCCGCCTTTGGCAAGCCGACGCGCGAAGCCTGCGCCGAAGCACTGGAAATTGGCCACAAGATCTACATTGGCGAAGGCTGCTGGCACTGCCACAGCCAGTTCGTACGCCCCGTATCGAACGAAGATCGCCGCTGGGGGCCGGTAGCGCAAACCGAAGAATACCAGAACGAACTGCAACGGCCTGTTCTATTCGGCACGCGGCGCGTGGGGCCGGATTTGAGCCGCGAAGGTGGCCGACGTTCGAATGGCTGGCACGCGGTGCATTTCTTCCGGCCCAAGATGCTCAGCCCCGATTCACCGATGCCGGAATATCCCTGGCTGTTCGACGGATCACCCGATAAACCGAATCGCCGCGGACTGGCCTTGATCACCTATGTGCAATGGCTGGGCTCGTGGCTCGAAAGCTATCCGTACTACGAAGACTACGTGCCCATTGGCCAAGGAGGCGAAGAGTGAGCAGGCCCAAACCACGCGTCTTTCCGTACGACGCGCCGTTGGAACCGCCCCCTCGGACTGCTCCGTCGCGCATACGGCAGGTGGTTGTCGCGCTGATGACCGTCATCATCCTCGGCTTCAGCCTGTGGGGCTTCGGGAATAAGTTCCTCGAATTCCTTGCTTTGGCCGAAGGGGCGAACGAGGGTATTTTTGCGGTGACGCCGGTCGTGAACTACTTGTTAGCGAGCCTTGGCTTCTTTTGTCTGCTCATTTGGGCGACCATGCGGGGCATGTTTCGCGACATCGAAAAACCCAAGTACCAGATGCTCGAAAATGAAGCGAAGCTCGACGCGGCATTGCGTCGTCGGCATGGCCCGCCGTCGGGTGTTCGTTGAGGCTTGAGGAAAACAACCTATGGCAACCGTTGAAGACCGCCAACAGCACACGGCTGAAGTCGAGCACCAGTACCACAGCTACACGGGCAACCGTATTCCCTGGTATGTGCGACTGATTTGGCTCCTTTTCTGGATTTTCGCCGTCTACTATATGGTTGTGTACGTTGTGCCCACGATGCAGGTCGAACTGCTCTCCGCACAGTGAGCGCGCTCCGGCCGTTCGGCGGGAAAAGGGATTGAGACAATAGAAAAAGCCGTCGGCCTCGTTCGCGCTGCCTGTTTGAAGACGCCACACCTTTAGGCCACGATTTTAAGATGTCTGCTGGCGGCGCTCGTCCAATTCCCGCATCGGCTTCTGCGCAGAACGTGTGCCACTACTGCGGTCTGCCGCTGCCCCGCTCTTTGCGGCGTCACCGTCGTGCATCGCCGCACGATTCAGAGCCTCGATACTGCTGTTTCGGCTGTTCGCTGGCGGCAGAAATCACACGCCAGAGCGGTCGCCACGGCGCTGCCCAGTGGACGTTGGTCCGCTTAGGGCTCGGCATCTTCTTCACAATGAACGTCATGGTCTTCACTGTCGTGCTGTGGAGCCAAGACGTTTACGATGTCCAAAATCAGGCCGGCTTTTCAAGCGTTCTGATCGAGCTGTTTCGCTATCTGGCGTTGCTGTTTTCGATTCCCGTCTTGTTGCTGTTGGGGCTGCCCGTTCTCGACGACGCCTGGCGGAAATTGAAACAGGGCATTTGGAGTACGGAACTGCTGATTGTTTTCGGGGTTTCGGCCTCGTTCGCCTATTCGGTGATGTCGGTCTTTTCAGGCGAAGGGCATGTGTATTTCGAAATCGGCTGCATGGTGCTCGTCGCACTGACGCTAGGACGCTGGCTCGAGGCCACAGGCCGGCTGCACGCCAGCGATACGCTCGATTCGCTTCAGCGCTTGCTGCCCGAAACCGTGCAGGTGATCCGCAACGGTCGCCAGCAGCAGGTGGCGCTGAATGAGGTTGTGCCCGGCGACGAAATCCGCGTTTTGCCCGGACAGCGCATCCCGGCCGATGGGCAGGTGCTAAGCCGCCAGGCCTGCGTCGACGAACAGGTCATTACTGGCGAGAGTCTTCCTTGCACCAAGACAACAGGCGATACGGTTTACGGCGGCACATTGAATCTCGACTCAGTGTTGGCCTTGCGTGTTGCGGTTCCATCCGAGGCAGGTGCCATGGCTCGCCTCATTCGCGCGGTGCGCCAAGCACGTCAGCAAAGCGGCCGCTACGAGAAATTGGCGGACCGAGTAACGGCGTGGTTCGTGCCGGGCATCAGCGTGGTGGCCGTGGGGGCCTTTGCGTGGCACGCTCACACGGGCGGTTTCCAGGCGGGGGTTCAAACCTCGCTGGCCGTTCTGCTGATTGCCTGCCCTTGTGCGTTGGCGCTGGCAACGCCGTTGGCCGTTTGGGCGGCTGTAGGGCGAGCCGCCGGGTTGGGCATCGTGTTTCGCGATAGTCGCTCGCTCGAACGTTTGGCCGAAGTTCGCGCCGTGCGATTCGATAAAACAGGCACACTCACCGACGGTGCACCCGTGGTCTGTCGGTTGGTTCTGGCTCCCGGCACCTCAAACGATGAAGTGCTGCGCCGCGCCGTCCTATTGGCGCAAGCCTCGCAGCACCCTGTTGCACAGGCCATTCTTTCGTTTGCCCAGCGGTCAGGAATCGAACAGTCGCCACTGGCAGTGGCCCACGTTGAAACTCGCACTGGGCATGGTCTGCTGTTGAAATCAACGGATCGTGACAAGGCAACATGCCTGGGAAGCCCGCGTTTTGTGAGTGA
Source organism: Planctomycetaceae bacterium (assembly GCA_015493185.1). GTDB lineage: Bacteria > Planctomycetota > Planctomycetia > Pirellulales > JAEUIK01 > WGDQ01. The sequence continues at coordinate 2,415 of WGDQ01000441.1, read as the reverse complement.
CCAAGGTTTGCAAATACCCCCGGTCTTGGAGGCCGCGATCGAACAGGCAATGCGCGACGGAACCCCGCTGTGCTGCATCGGCTGGGGTACGACGATGCGAGGCGTTTTCTTCCTAAGCGAGTCGCTGCGGGCCGAGGCTGCCTCGGTATTGACAACGCTACAAGAACAGGGATTCGACGTAGCGGTTCTCACGGGCGATCATCCCGCGCGCGGTGCTGCGATCTCGCGGCGGCTCGGTGTTCGTGTTGTTGCCGAGCTGTTGCCCGACGACAAAGTTGACGAATTGAGACGAGCACAGCGCCAGCTCGGAGCGGCGATGATGGTGGGCGACGGCATGAACGATGCGCCCGCTCTGGCTGCAAGCGATGTTGGCATTGCGATGGGCTGTGGCGCCGATATCACACGCGATTCAGCCGACGTGTGCCTTCTGGGCAACAATCTGGCAAGCATCCCACTGGTGATTGGCCTGGCACGACAAACCGTACGTACGATTCGCCAAAACCTGTTTTGGGCATTTGCCTACAACTCGGTTGGCATTCTGTTGGCCGTATCGGGCAGGTTGAATCCGATTTTGGCCGCGATAGCGATGAGCTTGAGCAGTTTTTTCGTCGTGAGTAATTCGCTCCGCTTGCGCGGTTTCGGCCCCTCCCGCTCGCCCGCTGCGCCTGCGCACTCGCCGCGCGAGGCAACCGCTACCCCGTCGTCGGGCGTGCCGGGTCCGATCGAAGCCCCGCTGGATTTCTCGCGTTCGGCAACCGCGGCAGCGCGACATGCAAACGCCGCTTCTCAGGAGACCGCAAACCTTGGTTGAATTGCCCCTGGTGTTCCTCGGTGGCGTTTTAGGGTCGGCGCACTGTGTCGGCATGTGCGGCGGATTCGCGCTATCGATCGGCGCGCATGCCGGAGGGCTTCGGCAAAACGTTGTCCGGCAAATGGTCTACAGTGCTGGTCGCATCAGCACCTACGCCACAGGGGGAGCACTGGTGGGCTATGCCGGGTTGCAATTGGTGCGCGACGGTTCGCCGTGGGTCAATGTTCAAGCCGTGCTCGCTCTGGTTGCCGGGGCGTTGTTGGTGTTTCAGGGCCTTTCGGCGGCCGGGCTCATGCCCCGACGCGCGGCAAACAGTGCCGCCGGTTGTCTGGCCGGAACACTGGTCGGCCAGTTTCTTCGTGGGCCGGCCCTGCATCACGCTTTTTTCGCGGGCATTCTCACCGGCCTGCTGCCCTGCGGCCTGGTCTATGCTTTTTTGGCGCTGGCTGCTAGTACGACGCACGCTTTGATGGGGCTGGTCGTAATGGTTCTCTTCGGGCTGGGCACCGTACCGGTCATGTTGCTCACCGGATGTGGTGCGTCGGTGCTTAGCCTGGCCGCGCGAGCCCATCTGTTTCGCGTTGCGGGCGTGGCCGTCGCCATCACCGGGGCAATCTCGATCGCGCGCGGCATGGGCTTCTTGCACGTTCATGGGTGGATCGCTTGGTCGGGCTGCCCGGGTTGCCCATAAATCTCGTTGGTCGCCGCATCTTGTGCAACGCTCGTTCCGTCCGCCCGAAGGGCGTCATGGTTTGACGGTGCGCCGCCCGCGTCGCCTGCGAATGTAAACGTATAGGTAGTCCGCTGCACACGGCCGCTTGCGGGCAAAGCTCCACCGTAGCCCGTAACGCGACGATCAGGGCGCAGGCGACTGGACCGCGAAATAGGCGGCGGCCAACGCGGCTCCAAGCAAGTTGAACAAAACCACCAGCGTGCCCACTCCGTAAAGCGTCAACGTGCCATCATCCTGCGTTTTGGGCTTTTTGCCGAAGAACTGCTTGGCGATCACGGCGCATACCCACGTCCAGTGCAAGATGATGTGCACAAGCACACCACCAACCAAAACGCAAAACGCGCCAAACTGAATGCGGCTCCACGCGTTGTAGCTCAGGCCCCACAATGTCCAGCCCGCCGCGGCTGTGGGCGGAGGAAAGGCCACCTGCAACGTAAAGGTCAGCCAAATGAGAACCATCAGAACGATGGCCAGAAATGTATCCAGAAAAAAATTGATTAGCGTTCGCGACATCGCGGGACAACAATAGGGGACTGTTTTTTTCGGGTGAACAGGAGAACGATTCGTTTCTGACAGCCCCGGTGCCGGTTGCGAGAGTCAAGCAACCACGCTCGGCTCGTCCGGTTTCTCGCTTGGCATATAGCACACAGACACCGCGCATCGGAATGGCTGATTCAACGCCATTTGCAGTCCGGCGCCAAGATGCCCGTGCCCGCACGGGTTTGAACGTTGCATACGCAATTCGCAGGTCACCGGCTTTTTCGCATCAGCGGGCCCCCCCTCGCACCGCTGCGGGCGCATTGCGACGATCAGGGTGAAACAATACGCGGCGTTTGGTTGCAAGCCGCTTGTTGGCCGCGTGATGACAGCC
>WGDQ01000440.1 GCA_015493185.1 Planctomycetaceae bacterium | reverse complement strand
GTTGGAACCTGGGCGGCAGCCAACCCATTGTGTTCGATCCCGACACCAACCCCGCCTTTCCCCTGGGCATGAACGACAATGCCGTGCTCATCAACTTTCTCTCCGGTTCCGCGCTGCCCATTCCCGAACCGTCCAGTTTCTGGCTGGCCGGGCTGGCGGCTCTGCCGCTGATGACCACGCTTTATCGACAAAGGCGGAGGCGTCGCCGCGGGGTTTCAGACCGCAAGGGTGCGTGGCGAGAAAACCTTGTGGCGGGCGATTGATGGTTTTTGGCTCGAGCGGTGCGATACACGGTGCCGCATCCGTGGTGGGGTGCGGTCGATCGGTTTGCCGGTGGCGGTAAACATGCTCGCCGGACGTAGCGGCTTGCGCCGGTGAGCAAGGGCAGGATGCGCCGGTAGCCGACCCTCGGGAAGGGGTTGGTCGCGCCGGTTGGCGAACGACGCGAGGTGGGGCGGTTGTCGAACAACGCGCGAGGTGGGGATGGTGTGGGCCGGTTGGCAAGCCACGAGTGGTGGGGCCGAACAGCCTGTGCTGGTTCCGGCACTCGCCCAACAAAGGGGGTGAAGACGGGCGTCGGGATAGGCGGGGGGCCGATGTGCGTATGCGATTGCGATACGGTGGCGTTGAATAAAGACCGGCAGTTGGGGAAATGCTGACCGAGGCGTGGCGGGGCGCAGCGGTGTTGCGGTGCTGACGGCGAATCTGGGAGCGGGCTTGTTGACTTGCGCGGCGGGTTTGCCAAACTAGGGTGGCTGGGAACCGAGAAGAATCCTTTCTGCCCTGCGGTGGCCGAGGCGGCGCGTGTCGATACTGGTTATTTGTCCGCATTGCTCGTCGAAATTCAACGTCAGCGAAAAATTCGCCGGCCGCAAGGGCCCGTGCCCGAAGTGCAAGGGCACGATCACCGTACCGAACCCGGACGATGTGAAAATTCACATGCCCGCCGATGCGGGCCCCAAGGACGTGAAGGGGCGTCCGGTCACCAAGCCGCTGGCCCGCAAGGAAACCAAGCTATCGACCGTGCAGCTCGTGGCGCTGGTGGGCGGCGTGCTGACGGTGATCGTGGTGGCCTGGCTGCTGGGCCGAACGATCGATCTTTCTGCCCAACCGCTGATGGCCGGCGCCGCGCTGTTGGTGGTATCGCCGCCGATTGTCTGGCTCGGCTACGAGCTGCTGCACAACGACGAGCTGGAACCATATCGCGGTCGTTCGTTGTGGATTCGCGTAAGCATTTGTTCGGTGCTGCACGCCGGCTTGTGGGGTGTGTTTGCGCTGGTGCCGGCCGATTTCGTGGCCAACGGCTGGGCCTGGATGGGCATTGCCCCGCCGTTTCTAGCCGCGGGCACCACCGCCTCGTTCGCCACGCTCGACCTGGACGTGGAGAACTCGTTCTTTCACTACTGCTTTTATCTGCTGATCACGATGGTGCTGCGGTGGCTGGCCGGCTTCCCCTGGGTGTGGGCCTTGGGCGGCTGAACGGGCTCGGCAGCGGGATCGGTAGCGGGGGCGGGCGCCACAGGAGCGACGGCCTCGGGATGATGACGGGCCACCGTGTCGCTCATTTGGCGGCGGATGTGGCTGACGAGTTCGCCCGATAACAGACTGCTGTGCGAAGCACCTTCGATCATGCGCACTTCGGCATCGCTGCCCAGTTGTTGCAGCGTGTGGGCCAGCAGCCGTACGGCACCATCTAAATAAAAGGTGTCGAGCGTGCCCATGTAGATGTGCAGCTTGCCGCGTAGGTGGGGCTCGAGCTTGGGCCAATGGCGCTGGATGCGAAGCCGGATGTCGTACTTCTGCCAGGCCTGGGCCACGTGGGGGTCGATGCGGCCGGTGGTGCGGTTCCACAGGCGTTTCGGTAAACCGCGATCGTCGAGCGGGCTGAAGACGGCCTCGAACGATCGCAACTGCCCACCGCGGCCCAGCACGTCGTCCATGCGGGCAAAGTCTTGATACCAGAGAACCGGCTCTTCGCCCTGACGGGCCAGCGGTCGGCGGTGGCCCGCCGGGTCGAAGTAAAGACTTTGCGGCGGATCGGCGTAGAGATTCACCTGCTGGAAGTCGCGAAAGTCGACCGGGTCGGGCGCGGTGCTCCAAACGCCGCCGAAGTGGCGCGGATAGCGAACCTGGAGCCAAAGCGAGGCCCAGCCGCCCGAACTATGACCGGTTAGAAGCCGGGCCGTGGGCTGGGCAATGGTGCGAAACGTCTGGTCGATGTGCGGCACCATTTCCTGCACAAAGGCCGTGCCGCGCGGGCCGTTGGTCGCGCTGTCGGCATAAACGTGATGGCCCCATTTGCAGTTGCCGCTAAGCAATACACGGATGAACTCGGCCTGCCCCTCGGCCACCGGCGGCGGACCGTTGCGATAGCGGCGCGCCATGCGCTCCAGCGTGCTGCCGAAACCGCCGATCACATACAGCACGGGGTAGCGGCGATCGGGCGCGTGCTCGTAGCTGGCCGGCAACACGACCATCGCCCGCATGATCACGTCGCGTTGGTGAAACTGTGAGAGCCGTTCGCTCCGCAATTGCACCGGATGCAACCAGCGGTTTTGAGGAAGCGGTCGGGGTTGAACCACGCGATCGAGCACCAACGAGAGCGGCGACTGACCGGGCGACGACGATGAACCGTCGGCCGGCGAGTTTGTTTCGGTTGTCGACGGACCTGTTTCCGCAGGCTGCGGGTTGCGGGAATCGTCGTCCGAGCGCCGATCGGCGGTTGCGGTTGAAGACGGACCGGCCACGATGCGAACGGTTTTCACCTCGCTGTAAAGATTGCCCGGCCCCAAGGCATGATGTTGATAGTAGAAATCGTGATCGAGCAGGGCCTGCACACGATAAGTACCGGGCGGCAGCTTTGAGAGCACGTCGGGAAAACCGGCCGCGCGATCGTCGACAAGCTGGCTCGAACCGGGAGCCATTGCCGAGACGTCGACTCGGAAGAATGGCTCGGGCCGAAACCAGTTGGGCCCGAAGCGAGGCTCGCGTCCGGTGCGTTGCGAGAAGAACAGATACAGGCGACCGCTGATCGGGCGCTCGGCCGAGCTGCGCGGGAGCACGACGCGGAACGTTGGTGGCGATGCGACAACGATCGCGCTATCGTCGGCCCGCGCGGCAGCTTTCGGCATCCCAAGGGCGAGCGCCGCCATCGGCATGGTGCCGGCCAACAGCATCAGCCGCAGCGCGACGGCCATCAGTCGACATCGGCCGACAGCACGGTAAGCATGGGTTTCGTTCATTGCACGCTGAATTCGCTGAAGAAAAAAACGGGAACGCGCGGCGCCGGAGTGCACCGGAAAAACGACAAGGGGGCAAAATGGTCCGATGGCTCGTTTGCGCCGACACATTGCCGTGCCGGTGCGCCTGCTCGATTGTAGCCGCGCCGGCCGGGCCATGCGGCGCAGCAGGTGGGAAGGGCAACGCAGAAAGCACGCGGAGCGGGGTGTGGAGACGACGCGAGATAACGTTCGGTCGGGTCGCTTGCAGCCCGAAAGCGATCGGGTTACGTTACTCAGCGGTTGTGCCCAGAGCACTGCGGCACGCTGCCCCGAATGCCGCGATTGCCGGTCGGCATTGGCGCTATGATGGAGCGGGGATTTGCGATGCTTTTGCGCACTGGTTTTTGCCGAAATGGGGCCGCGAGAGTTGCTGGATGAAAACGCTCGAACCGCTGCGAAACCCGAAGCGTGTGTACTGCGCCGGCCCGCTATTCAACGAAGCCGAGCGGCGCGAGATGTTGCAGATTGCCGACGTGCTGGCAGCGGCCGGGTTCGAGCCCTTTGTGCCGCACAGCGACGGCATGGAGTTTGCCGAAGTGCAACCGTATTTGCTGCAACACGGCTTCGACGCCGCGGCGGTGGGCCGGCTGTTGCACGAGGCCATTTTCGCCCTGGATACGTATCAGGTGATGGTTGGCTGCGGGTCGTTGGTGGTGAACCTCAATGGTCGCGTGCCGGACGAGGGGGCGGTGGCCGAATCGTCGATGGCCTGGACACTGGGCAAACCGGTGGTGGCCTACAAGTCGGACGTGCGATCGCTGATTGCGGGCCGCGACAACCCGCTGGTGGTGGGACCGATGGGCTTCGACGTGGTGTTTGCGCTCGAGAAGATACCCGTCGCGCTGACCGAGCGGATTGCGGCGGTAGCCGATTCGGCCGTCGCCATGCCGTGCCCGCCGCACATTGGCCCGATTCTGAGGCGAGGCGAGCGTTTGTGGCAGACCCTTGAGACGATGCCTCGCCCGCGCCCCGCGGCCGAGGTGGCCGATGCCGTATTGGCCACGTTCGGTCAGGAGTTGCACAGCGGCCGATAACGTACCGCGGCGGTGGGCGACCAACCATACGGCGGCAGATAGCACCGTCGCGCGGCAAGGTTGCCAATACGTATCAAGAACGAGCGGACAAAGCGCGTCGGAACACCCGAGACGAGCGGTTTTTCTGCAAGGATTGAAGGTTCTGTCCGTTCGCTCCAAGACCGCTGATCCCTTTTCACCCGGCGGTTCACTCGGTTGGGCGCCACACAACAGATCATACGAACCGCACGGCACGGCAAGCGGTGGCAAGTGTGGCCCGAGGCATTCGGGGCGACGATGCGTGAAAAGCGGGGAACAGGAGTCGAGGTTTTTTGCGCGAGGTCGTTTCGTTTCGAAGTGGCCCGACACAGTCGAACAGATTGGTCGGCGAGCGGAAGCAATCGGATGACGTCGATTCGCGATATTCCTGAGGTGGCCGCGCTCGACACGCGACGGTCGATGGTGCGCATTCCGCCGGAAACCGACGTGCCGCTCACACCACGGGTGCGCCGCCTGATCGATACGGCGGCATTCCGGCGTTTGGCGCGCATCAGCCAATTGGGGCTGGTGTCGCTTGTGTACCCGGCCGCGCTGCATACGCGATTCGAACACTCGCTGGGCGTGTATCGTCTGGCACTGCTGTATCTGAAGCAGTTGTCGTACGACCGGCGGTTTGCCAGCGTGATCGACCGGCCGCATGCCGAACGGCTGATTGTGGCCGCCCTGTTGCACGACCTGGGACATTGGCCGTTTTGCCATCCGATCGAAGACATTCGCCTGCCCGGCATACCGAAGCACGAGGAGTTTACGGCGCGGTTTTTGAACCAAGGCGAACTGGCCGACGCGCTGGCCGACGACTGGCAGATAAAACCGGAGCAGATTGTACACTTGCTCTCAGAGCCCCCTCAAACCGCTCAAGAGCGCATTCTGGCCAGCATCCTCTCCGGACCGATCGACATCGACAAGATGGACTACCTGTTTCGCGACAGCGTACACGCCGGCGTGCCGTATGGCCGACACTTCGACCAGCAGCGCTTGATCGGCTCGCTTTGCCTGAACCGGCAGGGCGACGGGCTGGCCATGACCGACAAGGGCAAGACCGCCGCCGAGTTGATGGTGTTTGCCCGCTATGTGATGTTTACCGAAGTGTACTGGCATCATGCGGTCCGTTCGGCCACGGCGATGTTGCAGCGAGCGTTTTATCTGCTGCGGCCGGCACTCGACCTGGATGATTTGTTCCAACAAACCGAGGCGGAAATGGTGGCCCGGTTGTTAGCGGCAAGCAAAAACACGGGCGCGGGAGAGTTGCTCGACGGACTGTTCGGCCAACGACGCCGGCTTTACAAACGGATTGCCCAATACAGCCTGTTCGAAAACCGGGAGATTTACGCCCGGTTGGCCGGGCGGCCGTATCGGTGGCTGACCCGCTGCGCCGAGGCGCTGGCCCATGTTGCCAGCCGCGCGACGGGGCAACCGATCAGCGAACACGAAATTTTGCTGGACGCACCGCCCGTGGAGCGCGAAGTGGAGTTCGACGTCGAGGTGTACTTCGCCAAGGAAGACTGCTATCGCCGGCTCGACGATGTTTCGCCCGTGGTCCGCGCCTTGGCCCGCGAACAGTTTGACGACTACGTGAAGCGGGTGCGGATTTTCGCGCATCGGCGCGTTGCGGCCGTGTCTGTCTCTTATACACATCTCCGAGCCC
>WGDQ01000439.1 GCA_015493185.1 Planctomycetaceae bacterium | reverse complement strand
GCTTTCGCCCGAGCGCGTGCGGGCATTGAGCGCTCTTCGCTGGTATCGACCGGTGCTCGATGTGCTTTGGTGCTGGTTGTGGATTGTTGCCGCATGGGGTGCCGTGGCGTTGTGGCCGCGCGGCTGGGTTGTGGCCGCCGCAGTGGTGGTGATCGCCGCCCGTTTCTACGCCTTGTTTATCATCGCTCACGACGGCTTTCATCGCCGACTGATGAAGCGGGCTTGGGTCAACGACTTATTCACCGACGTTTGCATTCTCGGCTCGATCGGCGCCATCACGCGATTGAATAGCAAGAATCATTTGTTGCACCATCGGCACCTGGCCACAGAGGCCGATCCCGATCGGCACAAATACGGCTGCTTCAACAAAGCCACGCCAAGACAGCTTATCGGCTACCTGACCGGAGTGACCAGCTTTTTCCGTTCCATGCGGCACGCCTTTCTCCGTCGTGGCAGACCCTCAACCGTACCGACCCGCGCCAGCCAGACAACGGCAACAGCCGCAGACGCCGCCAGCACTGCCGAAGTTGCCACCCCAACAGCGGGCGACTCGTCCGCAGATGCCGGCCCCACGAATACCCTGCTTGCGAACGTTCCGCATAACGAGGCACAGGACGCGAACGACTGGAACGCCGGCGCGCTGCCGCAAAGTGCCGCGTCTGCCGACAGTTCGCCCGCATCTGCCTCGGTTGCGAACGAGTCGCCTGCGGAAATCTCGCCCGCGGAAATCTCGCCCCGGGATGCGGCGCCCGCGATCGGTGCTCCCTCGGCCGACGGCTATCGTCTTCGCGACGTAGCGATTCTGGTGATTTGGCAAACGGGGCTCATCGGTGGCCTGACGTATGTGTTCGGTTGGTGGGGCTACCCGTTGCTGTGGTTCGTGCCCGTGTATGGTGCGTTTCTGCTCGACAACTTGCGATCGTTTTGCGAACACTCGCACCCCGAGGCCGATGCGTCGGCCGATCGGCACCGATTGATCACGTACCGCAGTCATCCGCTCGAGCGGTGGTTGCTGGCGCCGATGAACATGAATTTCCACACGGTGCATCATTTGTGGCCGTCGATACCGTATTACCGTTTGCCCGAGGCCGATCGTCTGATCCGTCAGCATCCGGCGGCCGCCTCGCTGCATTGGCGCGGCTGGTATCTGGCCTATCTCTGGCGCTACTATCGGCGATTGCCGCTCGTCGAGTGCCAGCCCACCACTCGTGCCGAGCGGGCGACCGCCCACGATCGCACCAACCGCCCCCTGCCGCGCCGACCCAAGTAATGATGGCAGAACACCCGCCCGGGCAGCGCCGGCAACCGGCATCGTCCGCCAGCCACACATCAGACCCCAACGATGCGTGGCGCCGCATCGCGCCCCCGCCCGAGTTGCAGCGGTGCGCGGCGGTGGCCACGCAGGCAGTGGCCACCTGTCCGGTTTGCGAGCATGCCCACTACCGGCAACTCACGGTGGGTTTCGACTACGAGCTGCGCACTTGCGCCAACCCGTGGCGTTTTGTTCGCTGCGCGCGCTGCGGCCACGTGTGGCTCAACCCGCGGCCGGCCGTCGAGGCGCTGCCGACCATCTATCCCCCCAACTACTACGCATACAACTACGATCAGCAAATCAACCGCTTGGCCCAATGGGGCAAGCAGCAGCTCGACCGCCTCAAACTGCGATCCATTTTGCGGGCGCTAGGCCGGGCACCCTCGTCGTTTCTCGATATTGGCTGCGGACAGGGGCGCTATTTGCGGGCCATGGCCGAGTGGGGCGTTTCGCGCCAGCAGATTTACGGACTGGAACTCGACGAAGCGATCGTCCGGCGCCTATGTGCCGAGGGCTACCGCGCCTTCTGCTGCCGGGTGGAAACGTGCGAATCGATCGCCCCCGGCCAGATCGATCTGGCCACCATGTTTCACGTTATCGAACACGTCGACAGCCCGCGCACGGTTGTGCATCGCGTGGCCCGGTGGCTCGCCCCGGGCGGAGTGTTCGCCGTGGAAACGCCCAATATTGATAGCCTCGATGCCCGTCTGTTCGCCGATCGCTGGTGGGGTGGTTATCACATTCCGCGACATTGGAACCTGTTCACGCCCGAAACGCTGGCCCGCTTGCTGCAAGATGCCGGCTTTGAAATCGTGACCACGCGCTATCAAACAGGCCATTCGTTCTGGATGTATTCGTTGCACCACCGTTTGCGATACGCGGGCCGGCCCCATCCCCGCGCCGCCCGTTGGTTCGATCCCTTCCAAAGCCTGTTGCCGCTGGTCGGTTTCACGGCGTTCGATTTGCTTCGCGGCCGACTCGGCTTTCGCACCTCGGCCATGCTCATGCTCGCCCGCAAACCCGGCTGAATGACCACCGACGGCGGTGCCGGACGGCTCGGGGCAGTGCCGGACCCCGGGCGGTGCCGCGTTCAACTGCCGCGATGCGCATCGTGCGGGTCGCTCTGGCCCCAGATTTTTGGTGCCCGAAAGCCTTTGGGTGGTCGGTTTGGCGGAATATTTGCCGGCGCCGCCTCGCGGGCCATTGCGGTCAGTTTTGCTTTCAGCCGTTGCAACACTTCGGGCCGCTGCCGGCTCAGGTCGTGCTGCTCCCATCGGTCGTTGGCAATATCGAAAAGTTCCCACGTCTCGGTAGGGTCGGGTTGTGTGGCGTTGGCACGAACGTGACCGTTATGAATCAGCTTCCAGTTGCCCATGCGAATGGCGCCATGAAACGGTGTCACGTTGTGCAAGATGAATTCGTGGGGAGTCGGGCGTCCTTGGGCGATTGTCGGCCACGCGTCGCGACCGTCGAGCGGTTTGGCCTGTGTGGTTTTCGCCCCGGCCAAACGCAGCAAGGTCGGATACAGATCCACCATGTGCAGTGGCTCATCAACCACCGTGCCCGCCTTCAGCTTGCTGCCCCACGCAACAATAGCAGGCACGCGAAGGCCGCCCTCGTACAGCGTTCCTTTGCCGCCCCGCAGCTTGCCGTTCGAGCCGTGCTGCGGCACGCCGCCGTTGTCGGAACAAAAGAAAATGAGCGTATCGTCCGCGGCAAAGCCATGTTCGTCGAGTGCGGCAAGAATGCGGCCAACCGCCTCGTCCATGCAGTCGACCATCGCCGCATAGATGCGCCGGCGCCGGTTTTTGATGTTGGCATAGCGGTCGATGTATCGCTGCGGCGCCTGCAAGGGTGTGTGCGGCGCGTTGAAGGGCACGTAAAGAAACAGCGGTTTTGACCGATCGTGATGGGCGACAATCCGCGCGGCATACGCGGCGATCAGATGGGTTGTATACCCTTGGTCGTAGTTGGGCACATCGTTGCGGTGCCAGTCGTGCCCTCCGTCGCGGATGTGCGTGAAGTAGTCGAGCGCCCCGTTGTAGTGTCCATACTGCTGGTGAAAGCCACGCCGCGTGGGAAGATATTCCGGCGCGAAGTGCCCCAGATGCCACTTGCCGACAATCGCCGTTTCGTATCCCACCTCGGCCAGCGCCTGCGGCAGTGTGCGCTCGTCGAGCGGCAAACCGTGCCGTGCCCACGGTCGCACCACGCCGCATTGCAATCCCAGACGCATCGGGTATCGGCCCGTCAGCAGCGCCCCGCGTGTCGGCGAACAAACCGGCTGCACATAAAACTGCGTGAGCCGTACGCCCTGCTGGGCCAGTCGGTCGATGTTCGGTGTGTGGATGCGGCTGCCGTTGTATCCTACATCGCCCCAGCCCAAGTCGTCGGCCATCATCAGCACAATGTGCGGCCGCTCCCGGGCCCGGCAGACGCTTGTGAAAAGCATCGTCGCGGTCAGCAAAACCACACCGCAGCCCATCATTCGCATACGGCACCGCCTCCACAGGCAATCACCTGGCAAAAGCACAGCGAAAAAGCAAAAGCACAACGACAACGAAAAACAAACGGCGAAGCATCACAAGGATCGACAAAGACCCGCGCGGCGCCGGCGAAAAGCGTCGAAACCCCACTGGGAGAAATAGCCAATCGGAACCCACCCCGACAAGGCAGCTTACTCGTCTGGATCAAGCTGCCGCTCAACCGCACCTACAGAGCCGCCCAGGGCAACGGACAGAACCTCCAATTCTTGCGGAAAAACCGCTTGCCTCGGTTGTTCAGACACGTTTTGTCCGCTGGTTCTAAAAGTGCGCCAGAGCAAGAGAAACGGTTGCTTTGCTGATCTCGTCCGTTTCAGCCGGGGTTGGGGTTGCACCTGTTTGCTTATTTGAACGTGTGTTCGTCGCCG
>WGDQ01000438.1 GCA_015493185.1 Planctomycetaceae bacterium | reverse complement strand
TGTACTGACGACTCGCATAATGAAACACCTGATCGCCGCTTTGCAGATCGGTTTTCAGCCGCAGAATGTTGGCCTTCTCCGATGCCAACCGCTGCTCGGCCTGTTCAATCTGCTTTTCGAGCCGCTCGACCTCGACCTCTTCACGCGTGATCACGCGCATGTTCTTCCGGATGTCGGGCACCAGATCGCGGACCATTTTGCGGGCCCGCTCGATTTCGAACTCAATGGGCACCTGCTCGGTTACCGAGTCGCGAACCCAGCAGGCCGACGTCGTGGCGTAGCTGAGCAGATCGCGACCGAAGAAAAAGGCCCCTAACAACAGCAGGGCCATCGAACCGACGATGGCTTTCTTGATCATGGCACTCCCATCCTTTCTGACTGTGGGTCGCTCAAAACTGTTTTGCGGTTCGGTCGGCACGCGACGGTTATGCGGTGCCGCAAACCAGGCGATATCGGGTTCACCAAGACGTCGCAGACGCCATGCTCCATACGGTTAGTCGTACACGAGCCGGAAATCTTTGCCCGCCTGCAAGAGAATTCGGGCAAATCGCGACCACTCTGGGATTTTGGGCACATTGGTTCCATCACTCACCCAAAAAAGCCGCTTTGCCCCCCGGCGCATCAACGCTGCCGGCAAATCGGTGGTTGGCGCCAAGAACGCAAATCGTGCGGATCGCATAACGTCTGTTGTCGTAATGGCTTGTGGCAGGCTGGTTGGCGCGTGTTTCGGCCGCGGCGCGTGCCACGCCATATGGTCGGCACAACACACCATTTCTTCTTCCTTTTCCCGAGTGACTGCTGGGGCTCGGATTGGCTCGGTGCCCTTGCCGCCACAGTGTGTCGCGCGGCCGAAACAGCGAATCTTCACTTGTTACGGCCAAGGCGGTTGGGCCAGAAGGAAGACGGACCACCTAGGCACGGAGCAGCGGAAGAGCAGCGGAAGCCCAGCAGAAGAGAAGCAGAGGAGAAGAGAATACGGGCGGAAGAACAGACCACCCGCGGCAAAACGGCGCCGCTCAAGGCATCTGGCTGCTCGGCCCGTGCCGCGAACGGGCTACGGCAAAGCGGCTCTGGTAAAGTCGCTACCGCACGGCTGGGCCGCCTCGACGCGGCATCGCCGGCCATGTGGCTCGGCAGGTGATTACCAAGGGCTCGCCTGTTGCGTTCTCGGGCCGAAGTTCTCAGGCCGAATTCGATCGACCTTTTTGAGGAGGCTATTCGGCGGTTCAAACGCACCAACACGGCCAATGTGCCGTCAGAGCCAGCGTCGAACCAAATCGTAAAGCGGACGGGCCCACGGCGCGTAGTAGATGTCGGCGACATACAGGCCATAGAGCAGCTTGGCGGCAGCGACCCAAACCCAAGAGACGGCGAGCAACATCAGCAGCGTCCACTCTAGCGGTCGCCAACGCAGGGCCGGGTAAAACGTGCGCTTCGCTTCCGGATCGAATCCCCGTGTCGCCACGCTCGTAGCCAGCGTTTCGGCCCGTCGGAGCAGCAAAACAAGCACCGGCAGCGCGATGGCGAATTCGTCGCGCAACGCCCGCACCGGACGCCGCCACCAACGGCGCGTGCTGCGACATTGCGGCGTCAGGGTCCGCAACCTCCGGGCTCGTCGTACCTGAACAACCTCGCGCATGATTGTGGGCAAAAAACGTAGGGCGGCCACGGTCATGTATGCCACGGCCACGGGCACCCGCAGCCGTGTCAGTGCTGCCAGCAGGCGCTCGGGACCGGTCGACAAGCACACGCTCAGCCCCGCAAGCATCACGGCGGTTAGCCGCAACGATTGCTTCAGGCCATACACCAACCCTTCGCGGTAGATTTCCAAGGGCGGCAGCTTCAGTGTGCCCCACTCGAAGGCGGGCACAAGCGTGAGCACCGGTGTACGTGGCTGCCGGGCATAAAACATGCCCTGACTCAACAGCGTGCTCCAGATTGTCAGCAAGATCAACGCCGCGGCCGCCAACGCACCGCGCCGGCTGACGCGCAAGCCCGTGGTTGGCAGCACAGCCAGAATCAGCACGGTGAGCAACGCCGCCGTTCCATCGACCAATACGCATAAACTCGACACCCAAACGAGCCAAATGATTTTCAGCCGCGGGTCGAGCGCGTGCAGCCAGCCCGGTTTGCCGGTTGCTGGCCGTTCGATGGCGGGGAAACCTACCGACATACATCGAGCTCCTGCACCAGACCTTGGGGCGTGGTGGCTTGCAATCCCAGACGATGACGTAATTCCAACATTGGGGGCCGTCGCAACCCAGCCGCGGCCAGCAAGGCCCCGTCGTCGAGCAGACTCTCGGGCGTAGTATTTGCCAGCAGACGTCCGTTGGCCAGCACCAACGCCCGCGTGGCATATCGGGCAACGGTGCGCAGATCGTGCGTCGAAAACACGACCGCACAAGGAGGTCGTTCTTCGCGAATCATGGCTTCCACGGTTTGCATCATGCGGTCGATTTGGCTGCGGTCTTGGCCAATGGTTGGCTCGTCGAGCAGCAACACCTGCGGCTGAACGCTCAGTGTGGCTGCCACCGCCACACGGAGCCGTTGTCCCTGGCTCAGTGCCAAGGGAGGTTGGGCCAGAAAGGGCATCAGATCCAGCGCCGCGGCCAGTCGCTCGATAAGCCGGTCGATCTCGTCTCGGCGGGCGTCGGCCCGATGACGTGGTCCGAAAGCCAGTTCGTCGCGCACCGTCGGACAAAAAAGCATCAGGTCGGGGTTCTGCACCACCAGCCCACATGCCCCGCGTTCGGCGGCCGGACCCTCGATCGTGCCGCAGCGCGGGCGCTGAAGGCCAGCCAGCAGGGCCAGCAGCGTGCTTTTGCCGGCTCCGTTGGGGCCGACCAAGGCCACCCGATCGCCGGCACGAATCTCGAAGTCGACATCGCTCCACACGTCGGCTTGAAGATCGGTCTGGCCCGTCGTGTTGTTGCGGCCGTTGTGGTTTCGGACGACAGAAGCCGTTTCGTACCGAAACGCCAACCCTCGCACGCGCAGCAATAGCTTCGCCGCTTTGTCGGTCGGGCCGTCGCGTTCGGGTTTGGTGGCTGAGCCGTTGGCGGACTCGGGCAACGACTGCACTGCCTTGCGCTGTGAAGATGCAGTTTCGCGCGACGGACGAATCCTGTTCACGAGTTCGTCGCACGTTCGGGCATGAGCTTCGTCGATCGCCAGTGCCAGCTCGAGCATGTCGGGCAACTGCAAGCCGGCCTTTTGCAAGGCAGCAGCAGACGAACGGTTATCGCAATCGTGGCAGTCGGCCACGATTCGACCCTCGTGCATTACCAGCAGACGGTCGGCCAGCGGCCACACGTCGTCCAGGCGATGCTCGGCCATCACGATCGTCAACCCGTCGCGTCGCAGCCGATCGAGCAGGCTCAAAAAGTCGGCGGCAGCCCACGAATCGAGTTGGCTCAGCGGCTCGTCGCACACGAGAATCTGCGGCCGCATGGCGACCAGCGCCGCCAGCAATAGGCGTTGCTTCTCGCCACCCGAGAGCCGTTGAGGCGGTGTGCGCCGATCGACCTTCAACCCGACCAGTGCCAGGCTTTCGTCGATGCGCCGGTCGATTTCGCTGGGGTCGATGGCCAGGTTTTCGAGCCCGAAGGCGATTTCCGCTTCGATGCTTGTGGCGCAGAGCTGGTCGTCGGGCGATTGCAACACCAGCACCGCCCGCTGCGCCCGCTCGCGCGGCGAAAGGCCTCGTGTATCGCGGCCATCGAGCAACACACGGCCTTGCATGGTGCCAGACGACTGATGAGGAATCAGACCGACCAGCGCTTTGAGCAGTGTCGATTTGCCCGATCCCGTGGGACCGGCGATCCACGTCCAACTGCCGCGTTGTAGCTGGAAGTCGATGTCTCGAATCGCCGGCTGGCTACTGCCGGGGTAGCAGAAGGAAAGTCGCTGGACACAAACCGCAGGCGACGTCATTGGGCAACTCTCCGCAATTCGATGCCGAGACGAACACCCAACAACGCACCGACCAGGCCATAAAAAAGTCCCGTCACGAGCGAAACGGACCAAACGTACCACGCAGCGTAAAACAAACGATAAAGCACCTGCACAAGACAAAACTGCACGAGCATTGTCGCCGCATTGGCCAGCCCAAGCACCAGTGCCACGCGCCATGCCAGCGCGTGCCAGTTGGTTTGCTGTTCAGGCTGCCCCGGTCGCCAAAAGGTGGTGACGCCCGAGGCGGCCAAAAACCCTTCGCGCAACAGAATGCTCACGGTCACAAACAGCAGTTCAGTGATTCCAAACTGCCCACTCACGCTCGAGTTGATCAGAAAGATCGCCATGCTTGCCAGGGCCACGCTGCCGGGTACGGGAATGAGCGTTACAACCAGTGCCATCAACAGGCACGTCAGCCCCTCGTTCGCCACCCCCGAAACGAAAACAGCAAACGGACCGAGCAAGACCGTTAGCAGGTTGCTCCCCAGAGCCGAGGCGTACGAGACGATGAACAGCAACCCGGCGATCAAGCCGATCGACGTGAGGCCAACCGTTCCAACGCGTTGGACGATGTGCCGGTTGCTGAAACCAAACAACAGCCAACCCGCCGGACATAAGACGAAACAACCCAGCGCAATGGCCGAAACCCAACCGCTGCTGCGCACTACGTACAGCGGTGCCGTGTGTTGCGCCACCAACACACGCGATCCGAGTGGATACAGGCGGAAACGTCGCACGTAGTCGCCTGGCACCACGTCGGGGGCAACGTATAGCGGAATGCGTGCGGTGGCGGTAGCCTGTGCGGGCACGCGCAACACATGCTCGGCGGTCGCGCTTCGTCGTGGTGCTTTCCATGCGGGCGGGGCGAAAGTCAGCAATGGCCCGCCTCCGGGCGTGTCGGCCACTTCGCTTTCGATCGTTAGCGAGATGGCCGCCGGCGAGTGGTTGCGGATGCGAACCGCCTGATAAGCATATGGTGCGTACGGATCGCGCAAACGGCTTGCCGGACGCAGCCAACGGCGTGCTGCGGCCCATACCGCATCGTCAAGGTAAACCGCGTCGGCAGGCAGTTCGGCCCGCCGCTTGCCACGAGCGTCGGTCGGAAAGAAAACCGCCTCGATGCGCAGATCTCGCGACAATTGCTCGGGCGTTGCTTCCCGCAGCCGCAGCCGTAGCTGGCGCCGCTCGGTGGTGCCGGTGGTTCGGTCTTGCCATTCGAACGTGCAGTCGATCGTTGCCCGCTTTGTGCCCGACGCGAGGGCGACGCGAGGCAGAAACAACGCGTCGTCGAATTCGAAATGCAGCACACTCTCGCCCAATAGCGCCGCTCGATCCCCTTGCCGCGTGAGTTGCATCGACAAGCGTTCGTCTGAGGGGGCCGGCTGCTGCAAAAACCAGCGGACGCCGCGGTCGGAAACGAGTCGCCAGCGGAAATGGGCCTCGCTTTGACGGCGATTTTCGACCCATAACCCCAGGGCAGTCGTTCCTCGGGGCGGCACGAACACGTCAACGATACGGTCCTCGCGTTGCACCAGCCAGTAGCGCGACTGACCAAAAGGAACGTCGATCGCGGCAACAAAGTGGCTCGGCTCTTGGCGAAAAACCCCCGCGACAATCCGGCGTTTGCCCACGTCAAGCTCAACCGTGCATCGCGCGGGCAGCGTATCATCAAACGGCAGCGTGAAAATCTGCCGCCGCACACCCAAGGGAAAACGCTGAATCAGGCGGCCGCCGGCCGCGTCGCGCAGCAACACCTCGTTCAGCTCAACCGGAGCATCGAACTCGATTCGCAGGCAACCGGGCTCGTGCTCGATACGCGTCAACAGCGCGTGCCGTGCATCGTTCAGCGAGCGCCGGCATCCACCGATTGCCGCTACGCCGAACAACAACACCACGAGCCCGGCAAACGGCCACGCAAGACGCGGCTGACGAGCCGCCGCGCCACGTTGGCTGTACGCTGGTTCGAAAACACACGGGCAGTGGCGCCGCAGAATCGGACAACGCATCGAATGGAGAAGAAACGCTTCGCAGTGAAAAACAACAGGGCAAGCAGTGAAAAAGCAACAGGGCAAGAAGGTGCAAACCGCCGCGAAGTCAGCCGTTGCAGGTCGTGCCGCCCGGTGTTTGCCGGGCGGCGGACTACGGTCGAGCTTACGGCCCCCGCGGGGCTGTGGAAAGTGCCCTCCTGAATAAGCCGCGACCCGCCAAACGCACGTTGTGCACAGTCGCGAGCCGCCGAAAGGTGGTCAACACGGTTGCGTTTCCCCGGGCTGCAAAGCCAGCGACGCAGCCAGATCGTGGCGTGGACGGTCTGTGCTTTCGCTGTGCCGGCAACGGCTTTTCGCATTTCCCGATGCCGAAGGCAGCCGTCCGGCGCCCGTTCCGTGGCTTGTCGCATCGGCTCTGGCGAGCTGTTGCCGCAGGGCTTTGAGATGCTGGGGCCGGTGCGTCGCCTGGTCGCCGGCCGTTCGCGCATTAGCGACCCGCGTGCTTCTCCAATGTCGGGTCGGGCTGCCAGAGATAAAG
>WGDQ01000437.1 GCA_015493185.1 Planctomycetaceae bacterium | reverse complement strand
GAAAGCGAAAACGCATTGATCCTCGAAGCCTTCGACGACGACATCGGCGTAGGCGATTGACCTGGCCCATTGGCCGGTTGGGAAAAAGGCTCGCGCCGATCTGCGTTCTGTTCGTAAAAAGTGGCGCGCTCCACGCTTTGCCGACTGATATAGTGCATTGCTCTGGATGAGGGTGCCAGCAGGCGTGGCGTGGGGTCGCGCGGCAGCGGGCCGCTCCGCAATCTGCGCGGCGGCGTCGCTCTTTCTTGAAACGATTGTGCCGACAGACGGACCGCCGCGTTTCTGTGCCGACACCGCCTTTCTTTTCGGCTCTTTCAGCGGCTGCGATCGAGGGGCTCGCGGCAGCAAGATGCCGCGCACAGCGTTTGGAATGGTCGCCTCGCACAGGCTTGCACCGTGCGCCGAACACCGCGCCGCCATCGTGCTTGGACGGATCCGCAAGAACCGCTCTCTTTTGTGGAGCATGTGTGCGGAGTTTCGAGGGCGCGATTCGCTTCAGCCAGCCGTTGCAGTGGCCGCCTGTGCAGAGCGACGCTCGGCCTGCGCCGTGTCGATGGTCAGGTCGATCGCCACGCTCCATCGGCCTTCTTCATCGGCATCGATGTACCAGTGCGGCTGCACAACGGTTGACTGGTGAACCAGCTCGAATCCCCCTTCGCTCTGGCTGACCGTTTCGATCGGGTAGGTCCAAACGTGCGAGGGCCTCCAGAATTTCAGTTCGACGGCCACGCCTCGCCAGTCGTCGGCCAGGCCGAGGGACTGAACGTCGTGCAGATCGAGCTGCGTACCCAGGTGGCCCAACCGCCGCTGTTCGGCATCGAAGTAGTAGCGATCATCGGCACCGGCCGGCAGGCCTGCGAAGTTGAACTCGGTCGAGAAATGAACTCGGCCATCGGTTGGCAGCCCGGAAAGTTCGTAAACAATGCGCAGGGTTGGCTGACCGGCTTCGAGAGTGATCGTTTTGCGGATTGTGGGTTCTAGGGCCCACGCCTTTCCGCGCCGCAGCAGCACCAACTGCGTTTTTTGCGGTGCCCGACGCAGGCGAGCTTCGTAGGAGCTTTCGACGAAATCGCCCCGTTCCTCGGCGCTCGAGGCGGCCACTGCGTCGAGCCCTACCTCCTGGTCGTAGAAGTGATCAACTAGGCTTTTGCGTGGATAGTTGTCGTATTGGAGCCGTTCTTCGAGCCCTTCTTGCCGGAAGATGACGCGCTCGTGGATGCTGGCCACACCATCGTCGGCGTGCGATGCCCCGCGGGCCACCTTGAGATGATACGCTTCGGGACGCCGGTTCAACGTGGCCAGCAGGTTGTGGCCTATCGAACGAATGTCCAGCTCGTACAGGTGGCCGCCACGGCTGGGAATGAAAAAGGCGGCAAGCCGGTCGTTGGCCATCTGGATTTCAGGACGATCGTCGAAGTTGTAGTCGTCCGCGCGGGCTTCGACCCAGGGGCTTGTGCCGTGTGCGAGTTGTTGCAGCCGGTTGTCGGCAACGATCAGGTGGTGATACACGGCATGGCGCAGGTGCGGAAGGTAAATGCCACCGAAGGCGCCGTGCCAGTAAGGGCAATTGCACTGTCCGCGAAACAAATCGCGACGCGCTTCCTGCAACTGCGGATGGTCGGGACGTTGGGCAAGCGCTGCCTGTAGCTCGCGGCTGATTTGCATCATGCGAGCATACATTTCGTTCGACTCAGGATACTTCACTTTGAAGTTGCGCCAGAAGCCACCGCGAATGAAGGGGCGCAGCGCCGTCAGGCGTGGGTCGTCCGCCGCTTGAGCCAGGGCCTGTTCATATTGGATCAACCGTCGCGTGGGCAGAGCCCATTCGGTCATTTCGCGGTAGCTTGCTTCGGGCAGATAAATCTTGCCCACCGGCGGCGTGTGGTCGATGGCTTCGGCCAGCGTCGTGCAGCGGATCCAGTGGCGGTTTTCGCAGAGACGGTCGAAGAAGCCGCGCAACCAGCCGTCGGTATAGCAATGCTTGTGCGTCCCGGGCCACGTGCCGAACTTTTCGCCATCGTCGCCGAAGACGATCACCGAGCCCGGGTGTGCGGCGTGAACTTCGCCGAGATAGTCGATCGTTTCCTGCGGGTCGGCGAAGGGAACCAGATAGCGAAGCCGTTCGCTGCCGGGAAAAACGCGGAACACGCGACCGTTGTCTTCGGTGAGGAAATAGCCGAACAGGTCGTCGTCGGTCAGGCCGGCGCACTTGAAGTGGTAATCGTCCAGCACGGTGTATTGCATGCCCGCGTCAACCAGGTCGCTGACCAGGGCCGGTTCCCAGACGCGTTCGGGAACCCACATGCCGCGCACCGCGGCGCCCAGCCGCGAGCGTAGCCAGTTGGTATAGGCTTCGATCTGCCCGCGACGATCGACCGGGGGGATCATGGTAAGGATCGGTTCGTAAAACGGCCCTCCAACGATTTCTACGCGACCTGCTTCGCAGAGCGCGGCCAGACGATCGAGGTATTCGGGATGATGATGGTCGAGCCACTCGATCAGCGAGCCGCTGGTGTGCAACGAAATTTGCAGATGTTCGTAGGGCTCGAACACATCGAGAAACGGCCGGTAGCTGTTCTGGTATGCGGCTTCGAACACATCGTCGAAGTTTCCGACCGGTTGGTGGTTGTGCAGAGCCAATACAAGGCGTAGTGGAACAGACATGGTGGATCGTGGGCCGAAGGTTCTGTTTGGGAAAGTGGTTGGTTGTCGGCGCCGGTTCATTCTCGCCAATCTGCCGCCGCAAACGGCCGGCGCGCGCGGCAGCTCGGATCAGCTGGTTGCTGTTGGTGAACCGATAACGGTGGTCGTCGATCGGGTGGGCGCGGGGCGTTCGACCGATCGTAAAAAAGCCGCGGCCTCTTCAGGTGGTACGGGGTTGATGTAAAAACCAGTTCCCCATTCGAAGCCGGCAATGTGCGTCATCCGCGGAATGATTTCAATGTGCCAGTGGTAGTGCTCCAACTCCTGGCTGTCGAACGGTGCCGTGTGGATGATGTAGTTGTAAGCGGGGCGGTCCAAGGCCGCTTCGATGGTTGAAATGACCTCTTTGAGAAAGAACGACAGCCCCTCGACTTCGTTTTTCTGGATATTTTCGAAGTGGCTCGCGTGCGCTTTGGGCAAAATCCAGGTTTCGAACGGAAACCGGCTTGCGAATGGACAAAAGGCGATGAAGTCGGGCCGATCGAGCACCACGCGACGTTCGGTCGCCAGTTCTTGTTGGATAATGTCGCAAAACACGCAGCGGCCCCGGTAGTTGTAAAACTCAAGCGAACCGGTCATTTCTTCCCACACGCTGATCGGTACGATCGGCGTGACAATAAGCTGGCTGTGCGTATGTTCGAGCGAAGCGCCGGCCGCGGCCCCCACGTTTTTGAAGATCATGCCGTATACCAGGCGCGGATCTTTTTTCAGGTCGACCAGCCGATCGCGATACATCCAAAGCACCTCGCGCAGCTCTTCGTCGCTGAGTTCCGACGCGCTGCGCAGATGCTTGGGCGATTCGATAATCACCTCGTGGGCGCCGATGCCGTCCATCAGATCGTAAATGCCCTCGCCTCGCTTGTTCAGGTTGCCTTCGACGCGAAGCGCCGGAAACTTGTTGGGCACCACGCGCACCCGCCAGCCTTGGCGGTTGGGCTCGCTTGCCGGGTCGCGGTAGGCCGCGATTTCATCGGGCGTTTTGTCTTCGTGGCCTTCGCAGAAAGGACAAAAACCGCTGCGCTGCGAGGGCAGCGACATTTCGAAATCATGAGGTCGCTTTGCTCGGTTCTTTGCGATGATCACCCAGCGGCCAACGATCGTATCTTTACGAAGTTCGGACATAGTGCCTGATCGTTCGGAACAGTTGAATAGGAAAACAATGCGCGAAACGCTGCGACGATGCCTCGCTGCAAGGTTGCCGCGCCGCAGGACGCCGCGACGCGGCAGCGCCAAAAAGGCGATGGGTCAAACTTGCCACATGATTTGTTCGTAATCTTCACACGGTACGCGCGTCTCGATGGCACCCTCGATCGGCACACGCTCCATGGTCTGGTCGCCTTTCAAAAGCTCGACGAGAAAATAAACCGGCTCTTCAGCCGCCACGCCCAGGCTTTCCCACGAAACAGCCAACTCGAACACGGTGCCCGTGGCCACTTCCAGGTCGGCCGTGTGAACGGGGATTTCGTCTTGATACAGTTGGGCCACGGGCCGTGGTGCCGAGGGGTCGACCACCAGAATTTCCAGGTTTTTTGGTTCCAGAAAATCGACCCGCAACGTATCGAAGGCCGAAAGCCGGTCGCAGGCCGGTCCGTCGTGCGTATCGATGCGCAGCATGAGCCGTTTCAGGTCGAAGCCGTAATACAGGTCGGATACCACGCGTTCGCTGGCCATGCTCATGGTGCCTCGGGCGCCGCGGTGCACAACGTGGCCGGCGCTGATCCATTCGAAATACGTGAGGCGACCATCGACCTTCACCTGCAACAAACCGTTGGGTTCTGTGTAGTGCGGGGGTTTGCCGTGCGCCGCGGCACTGATGGGCCGCGAAAGCTCGACGGGTGGTGTTTCGCCCAGCACGAGATAGACGTTTTGCAGATGTTTGCGAAACAACTGGTCGAACAATCCGTCCTGCCCGCTGTTGTGGTCGTCGCCAAACCACCAGAACCAATCGCTGCCTTCGGCAATGTGCAGTTCGCGCCAGGCTTCTTCGCGCATTTGCGATGTGCCGTGCCCTCGGCGCTCGGCGTCCAGCAAGTGGGCCCGTGTTTGGGCCAGCAAATCCCACGCTCGGTTGCACTCGTGATGACCGATCCAGATGCCGAAGTTGTGGCTGATCCAACTGCCGGGAAACAAATGCCCGAGATGATCGACGGCCGGATAGCGCTCGAGATAATCGCAGATGCGCGTCGAGACGATTTCTCGCTGCCCGGCGATTTGCCGGTAAAGCGACCGCAGGAACTCGACCCCGCCGCCCGGGTAGTATTCCCAGCAGTTTTCACCGTCGAGTATCACGCTAACCAACGTGGGCCGATGCTCGCGATTGGCGCGTGTGGCGTGCCCGATGGCCGATAGCTTGCCGAGAAAATCCTCGACCGCGGCGTCGGCCGCGTAACGCTGGTAGTGGAAGCCGATCAAATCGCTCATGGCGTGATCACGAAAAATGATCTGTAGCTGCCGGCCCTGTTCTTCCACACGCCACGGTCGATAGAGCATTTCCGGGTTGCGCAAGTGGCCGGCGGCATCGCGTGAAACCCAGCCGTTGGTTGAGCAGGAAAGAATCTCTTCATCGGTGGCGATCCACTGAACGCCCGCCTCGGCAATGTCGGGAATCACTTGCTGGCAGACCGAACCTTCCGAGGGCCACATGCCGCGTGGCACGCCGCCGAAGTGCCGTTCGTGCATTTCAACGGCTGCCCGAATGTGCCAAGCGGCATCTTCGGCGTAGCTTTCCAGATGGCGCGGCAAATCAACGTCGGGCATGGCCACACGTGCCAGCCGCTGATCGTAGAGCAGTGGCAGAATGGGATGGTAGAAAGGCGAGGTGGTCAGCTCCACTTGCCCGTTGCGAGCCAGTTCGCGATGCAGCGGAATCACCTGCCGCAAAATCTCCATCTGCTTGTCGAGAAGCCATAGCTTCTCGTCTTCGGTCCAGCCTGAGCCTTTGCGGCGGAACTCGTGCAGGTCGCGATCTTGCTCGAAGGCGATCGGGTGGATCCACGTCAGGTTCGACCACACCTGAAGATCGAGGATGTCGCGAGGCCTGAAGCGGCGCGCGGCGGCCTGGGCGGAATCGACTCCCCATCCCCGCTGCTGATAAAGCTCCCAGTAGCGCGGGTAGGGTCGAATCATCTGGTCGGCATGCACCAGAAAGAAGTTGTCCAGCAAATAATGCAGGTCTTCTTCGCTGAGCGAGTCGGCCGGAAGCCGCGACACCCGCAGATGCGCATCATCGCGCCCCTGCTCGGTGTAAGCCGTTAGTTGGGCCAGCAGGCTGGGCACCAGATTGATCGTGGCATGCATCTCGGGCACTTCCTTCAGATGCATGGCCATGCCCCAGTAGTCCTTCACGCCGTGCAAGCGAACCCAAGGCATCGGGTTTTCGCCCGTCACGTCGTCTGGATAGTACGGCTGGTGCTGGTGCCAGTAGAAGGCGATGGCGACCTGATGCATGGCGATCCCTTGCCTGAAGAATCCTGGTAGCAATGCCTGCGCTGGATCGGGCTGTGCGATGCAGATTTCGTCAAAACGGCCGATTCGTTCGTGGAACTCGTATCCGAGGCAACTCAACGACAGCGCCTTGGACGAGCGACCGCCGTATATGCCCTGCCGATGCTGTGGCACGCACTCCAAAGTGCGTGCTGCCGGGCAGTTCGTGTTTTCTGGCTTGCTCGTAGGTCTTTTTGTTCTCTTTTATCTCGCCACCGAAGCGATCGTGTCGGGTTGCGGTAGTGACGCCGATCGAGGGCCGCGGCGTTTGTTGCCCGCATTGCTCGAAAGGGAGCGACACGCGACGGCCCTTTCTGACAGCAGGAGCAAGTGGATTGGTTGATTGTGGATTGGTTGATTAATGAATCACTGAATCGCTGAAAACAAGAAGCGCTCCCAATGCGCAAGGGGGGCCTCGCCCGCACGTCATGTCGATTCTTGCGTCGGCTCGGCGATTTGATTGGATTTCGACTGTGCCAAAGCTAGCCGATAAAGCTCGATATACTCTTTGGCGCTTCGTGCCCATGACCAATCTTGCCGCATACCTCGATCGATCAGTTGGCGCCATACTTCGGGCTGATTGGCGTATGTGTCGCAAGCACGCCGGAGTGTTTCGGATAGTGCCAGGCTGCTGTAGTCACGAAACGAAAAACCCGTCGCCGTGTCGGCGGCCAACGTTTCTTCGTTCAGGTTGGTTACGGTGTCAGCAAGGCCGCCGGTGGCCCGCACGACCGGCACGGTGCCATATTTCAGACTGTAAAGCTGATTCAGTCCGCATGGCTCGTAACGGCTCGGCATGACGAACATGTCGGCTCCTGCCTCGATGCGGTGGGCCAGGGCCTCAGAAAAGCCCAGCCGTACGGCAATGCGTTGCGGGTACCGTTCGGCCAGCTTTTCGAGCAGCTCGTGATATTTAGGTTCGCCGGTGCCGAGCACGGCCCACTGCACGTCGTGATGCGTTGCCCAATCTTGCATGACCGGTGCCAGCAGGTCCCACCCTTTCTGGTCCGCCAGGCGACCGACCAGCCCTAACAACGGGGTGCGCGGCTCGACCGGCAGCGACAACTCGCCCTGCAATGCGGCCTTGCAAACGGCTTTGCCTTCGGCCACGTTTTCAGGGCCGTAGCGCATGGCGATGTGGGGGTCGGTTTCGGGGTTCCACTGTCGATAGTCGACGCCGTTGATGATGCCCCGCAACACGTCGCGCCGCGATCGCAGCACTTCCTCAAGGCCGCAGCCTTGCTCGGGCCCTTGAATCTCTTCGGCATACCGAGGACTAACCGTGCTCAGCGCGTCGGCGAACACGATGCCCGTTTTCAAAAGATTCAGGTGGCCGTAGAACTCCATTTGCTGCCAGTTGAAATACTTCCAGTCCAGCCCGGTGAGGGTCATGTCCCAGTGCCAAAAGTTGCCCTGGTAGGCCAGATTGTGAATCGTGAGCACCGATGCGGCGTGCTCCAGGGGCGGCACTGCACGATATTCGATCTTGAGCAACGCGGGAATCAGCCCGGTTTGCCAGTCGTGCACATGCAGAATGTCGACCGGCGCCGATAGCCGTCGGAGCGACTCCATCACCGCGCGACAGAAAAAGACGAACCGTTCGCAGTTGTCGATGTAGTCGTGCCCCGCTTCGCGGTAAAGGGCGTCGCGGTCGTAGTATTGGTCTTGCTCGACCAGATAGACGGGCACGTTGCTCTCGGGCAGATGGCTTTTCAGCAGGCGGCCCACGACGGTTTTCGTGCCGATGGGAATAGGCAGCTCGATGCCGGTTGGCTCGATCGGCATGCCCGATTGCCGGGCCGAGCGGTAAGCCGGCAGGAAAAGCGAGACGTCGTGGCCTAGCCGAGCCAATTCGATGGGCAGCGCGCCGCAGACATCGGCAAGCCCGCCAGTTTTGGCAAACGGCACGGCTTCACTCGTGGCCATTACGATTCGCACGAGATCAATTCTCCCTCAGGAACATCTTTGACCAGCCGGCCAAACCGTCCTGATCGATCCACTCGGCAATGTCGGCGCAGCTTGCTTCCGGTGCATGCAGCCAGCCGTCGTTTCCGGCCGCTGGATATTTGGAAGCTACCAAAAAATCGGATTTTAAGGAAACCGACTCCAGTCGATGTCGACAATCCGCGCGCAAATCGCCCGATCGTCAAAGTCGCTGGGTGGGGCCTTGGCCGCAAGCCCGCCGCCGGAGCGTCGTTGTCGAAGGCCACTGCTGGCAACTCGTGCCGGCGGTGTGCGAGCAGGCATTGTCAGAGACGTGCGCGGCCGATTTCAGGCGGGAGTCGCCGATTTAAGAAATCGCTCGATGGCGTCGAAGCCGGCTTCCAGCACTTCAAGGCTTGTGGCGAACGAGAGCCGCGCGTAGCCTTCGGCACCGAACGCCGAGCCCATTACCGTGGCCACTCCCTCTTGTTCGAGCAGGGTCAGGCACCAATCGGTTGAAGTCTCCACTTTTGTGCCATTGAACCGGCGCCCGAGGTAGGCCGAGATGTTCATGAACGCGTAAAACGCCCCAGACATATTCGGGCATGTGATTTCGGGCAACGCCTCGATGCGCTGGGCAACGAAATCGCGGCGGCGGGCGAATTCGGCACGCATTTGCTCCACACAGTCTTGGGGGCCCTCGATGGCTGCCAGTGCCGCGTACTGGCTGATGCTCGATGGGTTGGATGTCTGCTGGCTTTGCAGTGATGCGATGGCCTTGGCCACATGGGGCGGCGCAAGCGACCAACCAATCCGCCAACCGGTCATGGCATAAGCCTTGCTCACGCCATTGATGATGATCGTTCGCTCTTCCAGGCCCGGACGCACTGTGGCGAAGCTGGCGAACTTCGCATTGCCGTAGGTCAGTGGTTCGTAAATCTCGTCGGCCACCACGACCAGATCGTGCTCGATGGACACGTCGGCCAAGGCGGCCAGATCGTCGGGCGAATACATGGTGCCCGTCGGGTTCGAGGGCGAGCAAAGCAGCAGGATCTTGGTCTTCGGCGTGATGGCTGCCCGCAGCGCTTCGGGCGTAAGGCGAAAGTCGTTGCTCTGCTCGGTGTCGACGATCACCGGCACGCCTCGGGCTAGTTTCACCTGCTCGGCGTAGCTGACCCAATACGGGGCTGGAATGATCACTTCATCTGCCGGGTCGCACAGCACCGTGAACACGTTGTTCAGCGCGTGTTTCGCACCATTGGAAATCACCACTTGCTGGGGCGCATACTCCAGGCCGTGGCGTTGCTGGTACTGTTTGGCCACGGCCGCCTTGAGCTCCGCGATGCCACTGGCCGCCGTGTAATGCGTGTGCCCCTCTTGCATGGCCCGTGTGGCGGCCTGGCAAATGTGCTCGGGCGTGTTGAAGTCGGGTTCGCCGAGGCTGAAATCGTATACCGTTTTGCCCGCGGCCTTCCGCTCTTTGGCCTTGGCGGCCATGGCCATTGTGGCCGATGGTTGCATCGCCTGGACGATTTGAGAGATGGTCACGGCCATGAAAGGGCTCCTCAACAGGAAGAGAAAAAGAGGCTGAACACGCCTTGCTTGCACACCACTGAATTTTTCCGGCCACGCGACGTTGCAAGTTGGGTCAGCACCATCGACCCTTATGCAGCACGAACGCACGCGAATCGAGCGACAATGATAGTGGCTCGTGCCACGGGCTCCAAGAGACTCGCCATCGAAAAAAACGCCTGCTCCGTGCCGGCCACTGCCGGGTTGCAGGCCCGCTTGCGAAAGGGTGCCCCTCCGCTGCGCAAGACGCGGCGGGCGCGTACGACTACCTATGGGCCAAGAGGGGCCGTTACGTGTCGAGGTTCGGGCCGTCGCGGTCGTCCGATCCGGGCGGCTCCTCGCGAGCTGAGGGTTCGCGATCGGATGCCGAGGTTCCGGGCTCTGACGGCGGCCCCGGCTCCGATTCTGATTCCGATTCCGGCTCCGATCCCGACTCCGATTTGCGTTTCGCATCGCTGGCAGGCGTTTCGGGCGGCTCGCCCACGGTGAGCCACTCGGGCGGATTGAACGCGGCCAGCATTTTGCGGCCCTTGAACCGTTGGTAAACCTCCTGCACGCCCGGGCCGCGATCTACCGGACGCAACGGGAACCAATGCGGGGGATTTTCGTTCTCGATCACAAGCACACCGTTGTGTGCGGCTCGACGGGCCGTGGCCACCAGCAGCGTATCGCCCAAAAAATGCGCCACGATGGCCAGGCGGACCTGTTCGAATTCGGGCCCCGCGAGCTTCTGCACTTTTTGCTCCAGCGTTTTCCTTTCTTCGGGCGAAAGCTGCGAGGCCTCGGTTTCGCGGATATCGGGGTGCTGTGCGAACCAGCCGGCATACGTGGCATAGATATCCAATGGCGGCCAGTCAGAAAGATCGGCCCGCAAGGCGTAGGTGACAGGCCCCACTAGTCCGATGCCGGAAAAAACACCGCGAGGCAGGATGTACTCGTAGCGAACCAGGTAGCAATCAACCGGCTTGTCGTGGCCCGGCCAGTAGAGCCGCCGAGAGTCGACCACTTGCAGCCGGTGGGGTGGCGCACCGAATTGCGTGGGTTGGGCAAGCCAAACGGCAAGCTCGCTTTCTGCTCGGGCCTCGGGCGTGCGGTACTCGCTCGGAATGCGGTCGGCCTGTCCCAGCTCTTCCAAATAACGGATGGCCCGGCCGCGCACGCCAGGTTCGGCGGTCATCTGTACCAGCAGTTCGATGCCGGCCTCTTGCCCGAGCCGTGCCAAGGCATAGGCCGCCTCGGTTTTCAACTGACGATGGCTCACCTCCGAAGCGCGGTACAGCACACCGACGTGTTGCGGATTTCCGATCCAGGCAAGTGCGTCGCAAAGAGGAACGAACAACGCGATGGCCTGCGAGATTTGTTTTGCCAATGCTTCGGGCGAGTCAGCCACATCGGCGGGATTGGCTTCGATGCGTTCAAGCTGATGCACCACGGCCCCGAGCAGCGCAACCAAACGATCGGCTAGCGACGTAGCAGGATGCTGTCGGACCATGCCACTGCGGACGACGAAGTTGCTCAGATCGAGCACCACGGCCGCTACGCTGGGGTGCTCGAGGGCGTCGAACAGCTTGGGAAACAGCGGCCCTGGATCGTAGTCGGTGTGTTGGAACAGCGGCGCAATGGCTTCGGCCACTTGCTCGATTCGCTGCGGCGGATCGTCTGCCAGCAGCCGGGCGAACCATCGCAGTGCCTCGGGCGTGCGCTGGGTAGCAAAGATTCGCAGCCATTGGTGACGTAGCGGAGCCTGCGGACCCAGGCGGCGGTAGATTGTGGCGATGTGCTCCAGTGTGTTTGCCGTAAGTGGCTGCACCGCTTGCGGAAAAGCCGCCCGATCGGCCGGCTCGTGTCGCGACGCAAGGGCCGAAGCGGCTTCGGCAAGCAAGGTATCGACTTCTTCGAAACGCGGCGGTTGAGGCTGCCCGTCGGTTGGTTGCGGAACCCACCGAAGCAGTTCGGCCACGATTTCTTCCACCCGCTCCGGCGGCGCCTCGCGCAGTGTCGCCATCTGCTGCCGACACGCCTGCCGCTGATTCGCGTCGAGCCTGTCGTAGTGCCGGATGGCGTGCAACAAATCGTTTTCGTTTTCGCTGGATGAACTCATGCTTCGGTTATAACGGCGATCGCCGCCGATCGCGATGGCCGGCTCGGTCGTGTCGCAATCCGAACTGCCACCGCAGTCAGGCACCTCAGGGGTGAGACACGAAAGAGAAACGTCCCGGGGCATGCCGCGCGGTGAATCGGCCCCATCCGTTGCTGGCCGGCGGAGAACCAATCGCTCAGAGTAAAAAACCAGCAAACCGACAACGGGCCCATCCGTGATCGAAGGTCCAACTCGTCCCGGCACGTGGCTGGCTCGATATCGTCCGCTTTAAGAGGGTGCTTGCCGCATGACAAAACGGAGGCGGATGGTCGGACCCGGAAGCGCGACGACATTGCAGCCCGCGAGGTGAGAACACGGAGGTGAGAACACGAAAGAGAAACCAGATGGTGAGAATGCGCCCGCCGGCGCACAATTCGCCTTGACGCCGATTCGCACAAAATGCTTCAATGCGCGAACTTGAGCAGTCGGGCAAGGCCGACGTCATGTCGCCGCGTCGCGGCGATCTCGGCAGCTTGCAGCGCAGTGAGTTGCTGGGCGCAATGCCGGCATACCGGAGCACCGGTTGCAAGACCACGTGGTCCGAGCCCCCTAAACAACGCAACGGACAAGCGGGGCCCGTTGCCGGCTAGCCGTGGCGCCGTTTCCGTTGTGTCGCACACAACGAGACGACAAACACGGCATCCGAGCGACTGCGGCTATGTTTCATCGTGCTCTCTTCGCGGGTACCCAGGAGAGCACGAGGACAAAACCACGCGGGTACCCTCCCATGAGGAGCCACGGAGATGGCAAAGAAGAAGACGGTCAAAAAGAAGGTGGCCAAGAAGAAGACCGCCAAGCGATCGACGAAGAAGAAGACCGCCAAACGTTCGACTAAGAAGAAGGCGGCCAAGAAGTCGACCAAGAAGCGGGCGGCTTCGACGAAAAAGAAGACCGCCAAGCGGTCCACCAAGAAAAAAGCAGCCAAAAAGTCGACCAAGAAGCGGGCTGCTACCACCAAGAAAAAGGCCACGAAAAAGAAAAAGCGCTGAGCGTTGCAGCCCAGTTGCTGACGAAAAAAGCGACCGTTTCTGGTCTGCTTTTGCGGCCCAGGCCGCCGAGCGGTTCTCTAAAACGGCTCGGTCTGCCGAGGGACCGTTGTCGACGTGGTCCGATTTTATCTCCAGGCCGGTGTGTCGGGCTCGGGTTGCTCGACCGCCGGCCCGTTGTTTTTAGAAGGCGCCTTCAAAATCCAATTCCGGCTTCGATCGCGAGCAAGCCGACCGTCTGGTCGTCGGTCTGCATCGACCAGTCCAAGGAGGATTCGCCCGCTTCGCCCTCCTTTTAATACGATTCACTTGTTAATACGATTCATCTGCTCACAAACTCGGGCTTGGAAGCGATTTTGAAAGACACCTTCTG
>WGDQ01000436.1 GCA_015493185.1 Planctomycetaceae bacterium | reverse complement strand
GTTTACGACATTCCCGCCCGCGACGGTGAGCGTCCGCGACGCGCACGAACGCTGGCCCACTTTGTCAAAGACAACGTGCTCTGCCTGGCCGATCGCGTCGAGGCGGTTGAGGCGGTGCTCGAGCGTTGGGACGGCAAGCACCAAGACACGCTGGCCAATCTGCCGGCTTTCGAAGAGGTGATGCGCCGCTGCCGAGAACACGCCAACGACACCGAGCCGCAGGTTCGCTGGTTCCTCAAACCGTTGGCCTTCGCCGAAGCGATTCGTACCAAGCGGAAACTGAACCCACGCAGCAACCCGACCGATACGGAGGTCGACAGCGCCGGCCCCGACGTGCTCGAGGTGATGAAGCACCAAGGATTCGAGGCCATCCGCGGCATCGGCGGCCACATCAGCTTTTCGGTCGGCCGTCACGAGATCATGCACCGCACGGCCGTTTGGGCGCCGAAGCCATGGGAGAAGTCGATGCGAATGCTCGTCTTCCCCAACGGCGGCAACCTCACACCCCAACGCTGGGTGCCCGACGACGTGGCCACCTACGTCACGTTCCATGTAGATATTATGAACGCCTTCGACAACTTCGGACCGCTATTCGACGAGCTGTTCGGCGAAGGCGAAACCGGCGTTTGGGAAGACGTGCTCAAAAGCCTTAAAGAAGACCCCAACGGGCCGGGCATCGACCTGCGGGCCGATCTGGTGGCCCACCTCGGCACGCGCGTCACGTTCTTTACCGACTACCGCCTGCCGATCACGCCCACGAGCGAGCGGTTTCTGTTCGCCGTTGAAGCCACCGATGCCGAAACCCTGGCCGATACGATCCGCCGTTCGATGGAAACCGACCCCGAGGTCGTCCGCCGCGAAGTGGCCGGCCATGTGGTCTGGGAAATCGTCGAGCAAGAGGCGCCCGTGCCCGAAGACGATTTGCGATTGGAACTCGAACTGCCCGGCGACACGCTCGGCCCCGCGCCCGAGACCCCCGAACCGGAAGAAGAAAACAAACGCCTGTTGCCCAACTCGGCCATCACGGTGGCCCACGGGCATTTGCTGATCGCCTCGCACGTTGACATGCTGCGGGAGATTCTCGAGGCCGACCCAACCAGCCCCTCGCTGGCCGATATGGTCGACTACCGGCTGGTAACGCAAGAGATCGAAGCCCTAGGCGGTCGCGATGTGGCGCTCCGCTTCTTCTCGCGCACCGACGAAGCCTATCGCCCCACCTACGAGCTGATGCGGGCCGGCAAAATGCCCGAGTCGGAAACCATGCTCGGCACGGTGATCAACGCCATCATGGGGCAAACCGAAGACGAACCGCTCCGCAAGCCCGCCATCGACGCCAAGAACCTGCCCGAGTACGACCTGGTGCGCCGCTACCTGGGCCCAACCGGCGCGTATGTGGTGAGCCAGGAAGATGGCTGGTTCATCGAGGGCTTTTTGCTCAGCAAGCACCCCGTCGAGCCCTGAAAAACGATGTCTTCAAAACCGCTTCCGGACCCGAGATTGTGAGCAAGTGATTCATATCGGGGAAGGCGAAGCAGACGAAGTCTTCTTTGGGCTGGTCGATGCAAACCGACGACGCGACGGTCGGCTTGCTCGCGATCGATGCCGGCACGGGACTTTGAAGACACCTTCCGAGATCAGAACAACACCGCGACTTCCGAGACCGGAACAACCTTGCGACGGCATACGACAGCACGCTGCGGCACGACGCGCCCGTTGTTCTGAGGCTCAGCGGTTGCCGCGAGCCACCCGATTGCGTCCGTGCGGGAAATCGAGCCGCGCCCAAAACGGGTGCTGCCGATCGCCGCGAGTGCGGGCATCTTCCAGCAGCACGGCAATGTTCGGCTCGGGCGTGGCCTGTTGGCGTTTGAGCCGCACGCCATTGATGCTGATTTGCAGCCGCTCGCCCAAGTCGAGCAGTTGGGGCAGAATCCACAGTGTCACCCGTTGGGCCCCGGCTCGCACGCGAATGGCGTTGCCCGCGGTGATCTTGGCCTCGACCCGCATGGGCCGCGTTCCGCGTGGCGGCGGCCAGTCGCTCGGTAGCAACTCGGCCCGCTTGGGCAGTCCGTGCACTTCGACCCACCAGAAATAATTGTCCCACGGGCGCATGGCGCGGCAAACAAACTCGCGGCGAAAGAAATCGCGCTGCCTGCGGCCCATCCAATCGAACAGGTTCTGAATCTCGTCGGAAAAATGTTCGTGGCCCCGGCCAAGGAATTCCACCACCGTGGTGTCGAAGGCCTTTTTCAAATAGCGGTCCAAATCGCGAGCGTTGCGCACCGGCTTGTCGTCGTCGAGCTCGCCCGACACCACATAGAAGGGCACGTAACGCGCGTTTTCCCAGTAGAGCGAACAGTAGCGATCGCTTTCGGCCACAATGGGAATCACGCCGGCCCAAACATCCGGATGCGCCAGACCGATGTCCCATGCCGCATCGCCCCCCATGGCGTGGCCCGATAGAAACACGCGGTCGGTGTCGACGGAAAACCGCCGGCACGCGTCGCGAAAACAGTTCAGCACCGCCAGATGTTCGCGGGCCGAGTAGCCATACTTCTTTTGCTTGGGCCGCCCCCAATGCGGCGCAATGACGATGTAGCCGTGACGCGTGGCCTGCCCAAGCCGTTGGCCTTTCTGAGGGCCCTCGGGCACCACCGCGCCGGCCCACCAATCGATCTGCATTTCCGGTGTGCTGCCGCTGCCGTGCAGGGTGACAATGGCCGGGTAGCGCCGGTAGGGTTCGTAGCCAGGAGGAAGCTGCACCAGATAATGGAACTCCGGCTCGTCATCCGCACCGGGCGCTGCAAGCTCGTAGAAGCCGGGCCGCTCGGGATCGGCCTCGGGCAAATCCAGCGGCGGTTTCATATGCGCGACGAGCCGCGCCACGGTTTGCGGCACGGCCCCTTCGAGCGACCCCATGCGATCGAGCAAGCGGTCGCGTTCGAGTTTCTGCGGCTCGCGCATGTAGCGAGCCACCAGGTTTCGCAGGTCGTACATCGACAACGCCACGGCCAGATTGCGCGTGGTGCCGCCCGCACCAGCCAACCACCCGCTAACCGCAACGGCCAGCTTCTCCTCGACGGCCAACTCGGCGTCGTCTTGAAACTGGCCATAGGGCGCCAGCCGTTGCAAGTTGCTGTAGTTCAGTTCTCGCTTGATCTCTTCCACAATGGGCACCAGCCGCGACCGGGCCGGGCCGTCGCGCATGGCCGCCAAATGTTCGTCTAACAGCGCGAGCCACGCTTGGGCTTGCTTTCGCTGCGACTGATATTGTTCGAGCACCTCGCGCACTTCGCGCAGCGTTTCGCCCGCCACGCCTTCGGCCGGAAAACGATCGAGCAACGCAATGGCCAGCTCATGCTGACCGGCATCGCGGCGCATCAAAATTTCGCGCAGCAAACGCTGCGCCCCCAGTTGCCGCAATCGGCGCATGGCCGGGGCAATCTGGTCTTTCAGATCCGGAAACTCTTTGGCCAATCGCTCAAGATACAATCGGGCGTCGCGGTATCGCTCGGCTTGCAGATAAAGCCGGGCCACCTTGAGGCGGTGTTCGACCTTCTTCGGGTCGATCACCTGCGAAAGCACCTGATCGATCACCTGCGGCGGTATCGAACTGGTCGCAATCCGCTGGTCCCAAACGTGGCTCAGCCCTTCGACCTTGGTCCAACGCGGTGTGATTTCAGTGATGCCCTGCACCACGTCGACCGGTCCGCGCGGTGTATTCATCGTAAAGCGGCGCCGGCCGTGCTCGTCGAACGGGCCGATTTCGATCACCTGCCCCACATTGTGAACCCGCTTGCCGATCCGCTTCACCGGCTGCCAAACGGTGAACTTCTCCAGCGTTTCGCCCACATCCGACTCGAGCACCTCGCGCACCCGGCGTTTCGGCACAAATACCCGCCGCAGGCCGTCGTCGCACATCAGAATCAATCGTGCGGCGGCGGCATCTGAGCTGTTGAAACCTCGCGGATCCTCGATCAGGCTCGCCAGCGGTGTGATCGCGCCCTGAAGCACCCGCCCGTCGTCCAGCACCACCTTCGATGCCCACGCCGGCCCAGGCAGGGTCCACATCAACATCATCATCAGCGGCAGCAGGCGCGCGGCGCCACGGCGCAGGATCTGTCTCTTATACACATCTCCG
>WGDQ01000435.1 GCA_015493185.1 Planctomycetaceae bacterium | reverse complement strand
ATGTGCGCCGAGTGCCACTCGACCGACGTACACAAGAACTTCGACGTAGAGCAGAACGCCTACCACACGACGTTTTCGGAAATCGACGTTTCGTGCGAAGCGTGCCACGGGCCGGGCAGCCTGCACGTGGAAATGGCCGAAGGGCATGCGTTGTTCTGGGATCGCCGACACGGGCACGGCCTGGCGAAATTCGACGCCCGCGACAACGATCGAGAGATCGAGGTTTGCGCCCGTTGTCATGCCCGGCGTCGCGTATTGCAAGATGGCTACGAGCCTGGCAAGCCGTTGCTGGACTACTACGCGCCACGGTTGATCGACGATGGCACCTTGTATTTTGCCGACGGACAAATACGCGATGAGGTGTACGTGTACGGATCGTTTTTGCAAAGCCGCATGTATCGCGAGGGCGTGCGGTGCACCGACTGCCACGATCCGCACACGGCCAGGCTGAAACGCGAAGGGAACCGGCTGTGTGCTCAGTGCCACGTGCCGGCGAAGTACGACACGCCGTCGCACCATCACCACCGGCCCGAAAGCCCGGGTGCGCGGTGCGTGGAGTGCCATATGCCGGAGCGCACGTATATGGTGGTCGATCCGCGTCGCGACCACAGTTTGCGCATTCCGCGGCCCGATCTGACGGTGTCGCTCGGCACGCCGAACGCCTGCGATCGGTGCCACGATCAGCAAGGCGCCGCCTGGGCGGCTGAGCGTGTTGCCGAGTGGTATCCTAAAACGGCCGACCGGCGACGGCCCCACTTCGCGCATGCCATTGCGGCCGGACGCGAGGGCCGACCCGAGGCCATCGAGCCGCTGATGGCCGTTGCCCGGCGCAAAGACGTGGGGCCGCTGGTGCGGGCGTCGGCCGTGGCATTGCTGGGGCGTTACGCTGAGGCCGAAGCCCGAGAGGCGGTGCAGCGTTTTCTAAGCGAACGCAACACGCTGGTGCGGGCGTCGGCCGTGGCGGCGTTCGAGGGGCGCAACTTGTCCGACCGGCGGACGCACCTGCCGCCTTTGCTGGACGACCCGCGGTATTGGGTACGAACCGAGGCCGCGCGACTGTTGGCGCCGGTCGATCCGCGAACACTGAACCCGCAGACACGACAGCGTTTGGACGTGGTGCTCGAACAATACCTGGCCGGTCAACTGGCCACGGCCGACCACCCGGCGGCGCATTTGAATCGGGCCGTGATTTTCGAAAGCCGCGGTCGCGTGCGCGAGGCGATTGCCGAATACGAAATCGCTCTGCGGATCGATCCGACATTCGCCCCGGCGCGGCACAACCTGGCCATGCTGTTGGACAACTTGGGGCGTCCGCAGCAGGCCGAGGCGCAACTTCGCGAGTTGCTCAAGCACCACCCCGACGATGCGCAAGGCGTTTATTCGTTGGCGCTGGTCGTGGCGGAAGATTCCGATCGGCTGAACGAAGCGGCCCAACTGCTCGGTCGCGCGGCCGAGCTTTTGCCGGATCGGGCACGGGTGCACTACAACCACGGCTTGGCGCTTCAGCAATTGGGGCGTTGGCGTCAGGCGGAAGCGGCATTGCGACGGGCTGCGGAGTTGGAGCCGGACAATGCCGATTTTCTGTACGCACTGGCCGTACACTATCTGGAGCGGGGTCGGGTGGATGCGGCCGACGAGTGGCTCGCGCGAATGAAGAAAGCGGCGCCCGACGATCCGCGCGTGGCGCAGTTGAACCGCTGGATCGAGCAGCAACGTCGGCAGCCGCAACGCCCCGCGTTGGAACCCAAAGAATCGGGGCCGCAACCGCCCGCGGCCGCTGGTCCACCGCTGCCGGATGCCGGCTGAAACAGGTGTCTTCAAAGTCCACTTCCGGCTTCGATCGCAAGCAAGCCAACCGTCTTGCCGTCGGGCTGCATCGACCAGTTCAAGGAGGGTTCGGCTGCTTCGCCCTCGCTGGTATGAATCGCCTGCTCACAATCTCGGGCTGCTCACAATCTCGGGCGTGGGAACGATTGTGAAGCCACGTTCTGAACAAAAGCAGTACACCGCGAAAAGAACGCGTGGCATGCGGCGCGATGCGAGGAACCGGTGAACGGAACCGGCGAGCGGAACCGCTGAACGGTGAAAATAATAGACGCCGGGCCGAGTGCCTGCCGGGCGGGTCGACTGACGCGGGAAATTCAAGCGACGTTG
>WGDQ01000434.1 GCA_015493185.1 Planctomycetaceae bacterium | reverse complement strand
CCTCCCATCGGCCCCCCGTATCGGCCCGCTCGCCGACAAGTCGGGCCGGCACAACGCGAGTATCATTGAATACAAGACAGTCGTTGGGACGCAGCAAATCAGGCAAATCACGAACGTGATGGTGCGACACCGACTGACTCTGCCGGTCGACCAGCATGAGCCGGGCGTCCGCGCGGTTTTTCAGCGGTCGCTGTGCAATCAGCTCGCGAGGCAGCGGATAGTCGTAGTCCGACGTGTGTTTCGTCATCGTTGTCGTACCGGACAAAGGCCGGGGCTTTTCGTTTTTTTCGGAAAGCCCCAGAACAATGAGCTGAGGCGTTGGAAAAAGGAGGCTGCATTCTGCGATGACATGACACCCCAAAAGTTACCCTTCGGCCAAGCGGTTCCCCACAGCGCCCCCAAACGAACGGAATCCGCACAATGGCACGCGAAAGAATCGCGTTGCCCAGGCGTGGAAGCGCCGCGATCCGCCTCGCACTCGCGCACGGCTTGGTGCCAGCCGCATCGAAGTATACGCTGCACCTGAAACCAGCGAGAAGGGGGCCCAGTGACGCGTGTGGTGAACTAGAAACTCAGAGTGGCCAGCGTCCAGGGGCAGTCGATCGCGCGACATACCACAACGGCAACACCGTTTTCGCGACAGTCTTGGCCAAACCACACGCGTCGTGTGCGCGAAAGAACCATAAAATAGCGAATTGGCCGTACGGAAATCGCCGTGTGAACCTGCCATCCGTACATCGGCCAGCGTTGTGCCGTGGCACGACGCCCGGGAAGTATAACGCAGCGCAAACCACCACTAGCAAACCGAGCCAGAAGTGACGGACGTTCCCCGCGACATTCCCGCACAGCGCAACGATGAGACAGGCACACCTCTTCGGATCGCGTTTTGCATTACCGAGTTGGATGTCGGCGGTGCCGAGCGGTGCCTGACCGAGTTGGTCACGCGCATTGATCGGCAACGGTTCGCTCCCACAGTTTATGTGCTGGCCGCTGCGCCACGCGATGAGAACCGGGGCCTCTTAACTCGTCTTGAAGCCGCGGCAGTCGATGTGCGGTTCCTGGGCGGACGCACACCTCGCGATGCGCCCCACGTGCTGAAACGGCTGGCCGGCCACTTGAAGCGTCAGCGCCCGGCGCTCATCCACTCGTTTTTGTTTCATGCGAACCTGTTGAGCCGGATAGCAGCCCGTTGGGTAGGGGTGCCAAAAGTGGTGTGTGGCATACGGGTCGCAGAACGTGGTTCTCGGTGGCACATCTGGGCCGACCGGTACACAAGCCGCTGGGTCGACCAATACGTCTGCGTCAGCCAAAGCGTGGCTGACTTCTCCCATCGTGTGGCGCGGCTCCCACAGGAAAAACTCATGGTGATCGGCAATGGTGTTGATATTGCCCGTTTTCGCCACGCCGCAGCAATAGACCCCCAATCGCTAGGCATTCCGGCCGGGCGGCGTCTGCTGCTGCACGTGGGACGCCTCGACGCTCAAAAAAGAGTCGATTGGCTATTGCGGCTTGCACCACGCCTGCTCGACCGTTTGCCCGAACACAACTTGGTGCTCGCCGGTCGGGGCCCGCAGTATGAATCGCTGCAACGACTTGCTCGCGAATTGAAAATTGATCACCGCGTTCATTTTCTTGGCTTTCGCACCGATGTGCCCGGGCTACTAGCGGCGGCCGACGTCCTTTTACTGGCCTCCGCATGGGAGGGAATGCCCAATGCCGTTCTCGAAGCCATGGCAGCCGGTCTGCCGGTCGTGGCAACGCGTGTAGAGGGCATTGAGGAACTACTAGGGCCATTGGCTCCTGAACAAAGCGTTCCGCCACATGATGCCGAGGCATTTGTAAACCACGCGGCCGCGATCGTGATCGACGAACAGAAACGACGCCGATTGGGAAGCGAAAACCAGCGTCGCGCAGAAACACTGTTCTCCATAGACGTTATGGTTCGCCAGCATGAGCGGCTCTACGAGCAGTGTCTCCGCGCCCAGTGATGTTGCCAGAAAAAGCACCGCGACTTGCGCCGCCTCGTTTCGCCACAAGTGCCAATGCCTCCAAGTGCTACGTCTTTTCGTCTCAGCGCAACTGCCTGAGACATCGGCCATTTGGTTGACGTGTCGGCCCTTGGCTGTAAATTTGGGCCTCTGTGGGGACCAGTGGGGAATTGTGGCGATCCAATGCTCTTTACCGGAACGTATGAACGAACGGTCGACGAAAAACTGCGGATCGCGATTCCCAAACGTCTTCGTGAGGCCGTGGAAGGCCAGGGAGGAGCCTTTTACATCGCTCCAGGAACGGACGGCTCCTTAGCACTTTACACGCCTGAAGGGTTCGCTCGTTTGTCACAGAGATTGGCCGAGGCGCCTCCGACGCAGAAAGATGTTCGCGCTTTCAGTCGCATGTTTTTTTCTCAGGCTGAAGTTGCTGAGATCGACCGCCAAGGCAGAATTCGAGTTCCAGCCAGGTTGGCGGAGATGGCCGCCCTAAAAAAGGAAGTGATTTTATTGGGTATTCACGACCATCTCGAACTTTGGGATCGCAAACGGTGGTTCAGCTACCGTGAAGAAAGGGTCGGCCATTACGACGCCATTGCGGAAGCTGCTTTTAGACAAGGGGTTGTGAACGATCAAGAATGACAACGCCTTTTCCAACGTTCCGCCTGTTATCAGACTCAACGGCATTGGCCAGCGTGCCTCTCTCAAGGTGCATTGCCTGAACATCGGTCGAAACGGGGAAAAGCATTGCCTCAGTAACAGCAAATACCACGTTCCTCGTAGCTTGCCACAGGCTTGGTGTGCCCCTGCTTTCAAAAACACCGCCAGCATCGGGCAGCCGGGGCATTTGGCTCGAAGAAAAAAAGAAGCCGAGAAAGAGATGTCATTCTCCCATTGAGTTGCGGCAATCCGTAGAATAAGTGGCCTGCGGCGCCGAAACAGTAGCAACCGTCCGTTGCGTTGTTTCGCCGCGAATCAGGCGACAGTCAGCGGCCACCGACTGTCGTTTCGCACGACGAGGCTTGTCCATCTCCGTGGGCGATTCGCGGCACCGCGCGACAGGGACGTTGCAGCGGAATGTGCGGAAGGAGCGGTCGCCTTTGTCGACCGGCCGGTTCCGCCGAGCACTCATCCTCTCCACGGACACACGGACGTGTCCGAGGAGGGTGCTCCTTTCTTCGGAACAGCACCACGATGCTGTCCGATTGCACCAGCCGCTCTTGTCGCCACGCATTCCAACCGAAGCGGAGCGCACCGATCCTTGCATACCGGGCACTGCCCGCGTTGCGGCGTGTTCGGCCGGGGGACGCATTCGTTGCTCGCAGCAGCGTGCGTTTTGCACCTCACCGCTTGCAAAGATTGCCATCGATGCCCCCGCTGTCGACACAGCTCAATCATAGTGCCACAAATGGCCTGCGGCCGAGTGCGGCAGTTGATTCTTCGGCACAAAGCAAATTCTACCTGTGCTGAGACGCATCGCTCACACCGAGGGCTATCGGAAAAGCACGCGATTTCTCAAATGCCCTTTCCTGGTAAGCTTTGCCACACACCGCAGTTTTCGCAGTCTTCGCCGGCAGTACTGGTGCTGCCCTGGTCAATGTCATCTTGAGCCTGTTCCGCTTCCGAAGTTTGTCATTCCCTTCCCTTTATTCCCTGCCTTGCGACTTGTCGCCGTTGTTGCTGCGACCATATGTTTTCAGAGAGGTAATGGATCTTCTCGTAAGGCTCTAATCCCCAGCATTTGCGACGCGGGCACGAGAAACGAATGGTTGGATTCGTCTTGTCCTGGCACGCCACTCCTTGCTATGGAGGGTTGCGTCGCGCAATGTGTCGACGGTTGAAAGCCCGTGCGTTGGCATGACGGCACACGGTATCGGTTCGTCGGCCGGAGCAGCGTGTTCTATGAACGAGCAAACCTCGATCCACGTGCCTGTGCTACTGGACGAGGTCGTGCGGCTGCTCAACCCACAGCCAGGAGACATCGTCGTTGACGGTACGCTTGGTGGCGGCGGGCACGCCCGCGCGCTGGCAGAGCGGATCGGACCACAGGGGCGTTTGATCGCCCTGGATCGCGATGCGGCGGCTTTGCGACGGGCCGAGCATCATTTGGCCGGCCTGCCCGTCACATTGGTACATGCCGACTATCGCGAACTGCCGGAGGTGCTCGATCAACTGGAAATCGAATCGGTGAACGGCATCTTGCTCGACCTAGGGCTGTCCAGCGATCAATTGGCCGATGCAGAACGAGGATTCAGCTTTCAAGCCGCCGGGCCGCTCGATCTACGATTTGACCGCGATCAGGGCGAACCCGCATGGCGCCTATTGCAACGGCTAAGCGTGCAGTCGCTCGCCGACCTTTTTTACCGCTATGGGGAGGAACGATACAGTCGCCGCATCGCGAGGAAAATCGTCGAACATCGACGCCGCGAACCGATTCGAACCGCCGATCAATTGGCCCGAATCATTCGATCGTGCGTCCCTCGCGGCCGTGGCCCGACGCGCATCGATCCGGCCACGCGCGTATTTCAAGCGCTGCGCATTGCTGTAAACGACGAACTGGGAGCTTTGGAAGCGGCACTAAATCGCATGCCTGACGTACTTGTACCGGGCGGGCGGCTCGGTGTGATCACGTTCCACTCACTCGAAGATCGTCTGGTCAAGTGCGCCTTTCGCGACGATCCACGCTGGCAGGTACTTACCCGACGCCCGGTCCGGCCCTCGGAAGAGGAGGTCTCCAGGAACCCCCGCGCTCGAAGTGCCAAGTTTCGAGTTGCAGCCAGAGCCGCCAATGAATGACTCGCAGCGACGCGAGGCAAAACAGAAACAACAACCGCAACCGTACAGGAAACGCTCACATCTTGAAAAAAGGGACCAACGTTTCCTCTCGTTTCAGGTTCATTGACTGCTGTCCGGCAAAAGGCATTTTGCTGGGCACTTTGGTCCGAATAGGGTCTATCACCAGGTCGTGGTCGCTTGCCGAGATCAGGCCCGCTTGCAGGATCTTCTTTCATGTGAAATAGGCCAGGAGGTGCCATCGATGGGTCGGGAAGTCAAAGTCGGTCTGAGCATCATCGCCATTCTATTGGCCGTGTTCCTCTACGTACTGTTCGACCGACTCGCAGGCCGAGCGCCGGGCCGCGCAGCCACGCTTTCTGCCGAGCAAGGCACCGCGAAAGGTCAAGGCCGCGAAGAATCTACTGCGACCAATGCCTTCGCGACGGAAACCGAGCCCGCGCGCCATGCACCGGCCAGGCAGTCGGTGGCCAAAGAGGCCCCTACCGTGCTAGAAACACGTTCTTCATCACAACGAGGTCACGCAACCGATGGCCAGCAAGCCGTGCCCGCCGTCTGGGAATCCGCAGAAGAACCTGTTGAGACGGAGATTGCATCCGGAGCTAGCAGCGCTGAAACGCCTCGAGCACCATCCGGGACAACATCGGATTCCTCTGACCATCTAGATAAGAGCCATGTTGCGATTGGCAATGCCGCCTTGGCAGGTGCTCGCACGATAGCCTCGCACCAACATCTCGACAACACAGGAACCGTTGCTTCGGTCGCAGGACCGCCTTCTTACGATCTCGACGCGGCGTCTCGCGATGCAGATCCGCCCCCGGCTGAATCGACAAGGCCTGAACCACTCGGTGCGTCTCCCGGAATTCCCGACACCGGCACCGTAGGGTCCTCTACCATAACCGTGAGTTCCTCACCAAACAGTGCAGCAAGTCCTGTCCACCGCCCCCATCATACGGATGCCGCAATAGACAACCCATTCGAACAATCCGAAGCAATCGGCGATCGTCATCGTGACAAACGTCAGGAAATCTCGGGACGATATGGCCACGCGGACTCATCTTTCCCGCGAGCGCCGTTGCC
Organism: Planctomycetaceae bacterium; assembly: GCA_015493185.1. GTDB lineage: Bacteria > Planctomycetota > Planctomycetia > Pirellulales > JAEUIK01 > WGDQ01. The sequence continues at coordinate 3,083 of WGDQ01000434.1, read as the reverse complement.
AGCCGATGTAGATGCTCCTCTAGCAGCGGGCGTCGATGTGCCGTCGCAGGCGAGTAGCCAGCCGCAGCAGCTTCGCTATCAGGACAAACGCTACTCACCAACCGATGTGCCGACACCCGATGCGCCCCTTGAGACCCTGCCCTCGGACGCTGAAGATACACCCCCGGAGCCGTACGTCCCATCGTATCGCGACAGGGAAGACGGGGAGCGATTGCAAGAATATCGCCCAGGTCCTATGCGCTACTCTGGTTCCACACGGCCACCATCTCGTTTAACACCCTACGAGCGGCAACATGCGCTGAGCGCCCCGAGTTCCGGCAGTTCCGGCCACCGAAACCCGTCAGCCCAAGGGCCTGTTTCGCGTTACGAAGACTATGCTTCGTCGCGACGTAGCCAAGAAACCGCACTGAACCACGAATTCGAAACCAGGCCATCGACGAGCCCTCACGTCGACACAACGGATCAAGGGGGCCGAGCACCGCGGTACCAGCAGAGCCCATCGTCCTCTTTCAGGGTATCGGGGATGGCCGATAGCCATATGGCAACCGACCACTTTGCGCGACCGGGCACACGGTACACGGTCCAAACCGGCGACAGCTTTTGGACAATCGCGCAACGGATATATGGCGATGGAGCCTTTTTCAGGGCCTTGCAGGAGCATAATCGAAAGCAACATCCCAAGCCGGAACACCTTCGCCCCGGCGACGTGATCGAAACGCCTCCTCTCGATGTCCTCGTGAGGACGTATCCGCAGCTTTGTCCCAAGGCACGGTCGTCTATCGTACAACCGGCTGCAAGACGCATCGTCGCCCCCAGCGTCTCGGCGAATCGTGCGTTGGATAGCGACAAGCGAATCTACGTCGTCGAAGAAGGTGATACATTGTTCGACATCGCCCGCTACGAACTGGGCGATGCGAGCCGTTGGACAGAAATCTACGAAATGAATCGCGACGTGCTTGGCGATGAAGTGGATCATCTGCGGCCCGGTACTCGGCTGCTGTTGCCCGCGCTACGCGATCGTGCGACGCTGACCAAAGAACCACCTGCAACGTTCGACGGTCGGTACTGATCGCCGGCAACCGACAGGCCCCCACTGCTGCAAACGCACGCAGTCCAGTTTCGGGTAACTCCGGTTGCTACTGAACGCTCCATAGCGCCATGAGTTGCTGAATCCGTGTGCGAGTGCAATGAACCGCAGCCCATGGGCACACATTCAAGCGTCGTTCAAAAGATCGTCAGTGGCGGGCAAACCGGCGTCGATCGCGGCACGCTCGATGCCGCGATCGAAGCAGGCATTGCAGCCGGCGGATGGTGTCCTAAAGGACGTCGGGCCGAAGACGGCCGTATTCCAGAAATATATCCTCTCCAAGAAACGGATTCTGCCGACTATCAAGTTCGAACGGAACGAAATGTGGTCGATTCTGATGCCACGCTCATCCTTTGCCGCGGGCCGCTCACCGGCGGAACGAAAGAAACCCAGCGAATGGCGTTACGCCACGGGAAACCACTGCTGGTGATCGATCTGGACGATCCCAGCCCAGCACAAGAAGTGAGAGAATGGCTCGTGCGCCGTGGTGTGAAAACCTTAAACGTGGCAGGTCCGCGAGAAAGCCATTCGCCCGGCATACGCAAAGCGGCACATGACTACCTGCTCCGCGTGCTGCTCCCCGAGGCGAGTTAGCCCGCTTTGTTCGACTCGCCTGCTTCCTGCCAACACGGCACGACCGTACCCTGGTCTTGTTTTGTTCGCGTCGCGCCATCGCCTCACACACGATCGAGTGCCCTGCTGTAGCACTCGCCATATCAGGACATAGATTTTAGCTGCCAGTGTTGGTCGGACGTTGCACTGTTCGAACGCGAAATAGATAGAGCAGCATGGACGTTCGCACGCATCAATGCAATCGAACCCATTGCGGCTATGCATGCGATGGCGAAACGCTGCGGAGGAAGTCGAGCAGCTCCGCGTCGTACCAACGCGGCGGTGGATCATTGTGATCGAGCCCATCGAATGTCAAGAATCGCTTGGGATCGTTCGCCAACTCGAAAAGCTGCCGACCTAAAGAAAACGGCACAATCGTGTCAGCCGTACCATGGCTCTGCAAAAGCGGGCAGCGGCAACTGCCGATCTTGCTGGCCGTGTCGAAGCGCATGCGCATCATGTGTCGCACCGGCAGCCACGGAAAGTGATAAGCGGCCACATCGGTCAATGACGTGAACGTACTCTCCAGCACCAACCCGCGCACCGCTTCTTCGGCCGCCAGGTCGACCACAGCGGCCCCTCCCAACGAACGCCCCAGTAGCACGAGATCGCTTCGCCGCACGCCGGCCCTTCGGGCCAACGCCTCGGCAGCCGCGCGAACATCGAGATACACGCCCTTCTCGCTCGGTGTGCCCTCGCTCCGCCCGTAGCCGCGATAATCGAAGATCATCACCGCCGCGCCGAGACGCCGAAGCCGTTCGAGCAAAAATGCCCGATCGCTCAAGTTGCCGGCGTTTCCGTGCGCAAAGAGGAGCACGGCCACCGGGCGTTCGCAGGGCACAAACCAGGCGTGCAGGCGCACACCATCGGCGGTGTCGAACCACACGTCTTCTGCACCGTTCGGTCTGTCGTCCCAATCGCCATCAGGATAACGCGTAGGAAAAAACACCAGTGACGTTTCGAGCCACATGCAGCCTGCCTCTCGTGCAAGGTTTCTTTCGGCCACCTCGCCGGCACGCTATCGCGTCGTGAGGACAGTCGCATTTCCGTTCGACGTGGCCGAGCGACGCAGCACAACGGGCCTTCGCCATCGTTGCAACAACAAACGACGGCTCATGCGGCGTTTATGAAGCATCCCTTAAATTTTCTGGCTGCGTCATCCGGCGCGAGTCGGTTCCCGCTTGACACAACGCCTGCCACGTTATGCACGGCCAGAAAACTTTCAGACACCCCGCGACTCGGGAAACAAGCGAAGTATACGAGACGCGAAATCTCTGATCTGAATAGCGGACCTTGTGCGAGAACAGTAAGCGAGCGTTTACCGTGTTTCCCCCACGCAAATCAGGTATTGCGGCCGTCTCCGCATCATTTTGCACCACACGAT
>WGDQ01000433.1 GCA_015493185.1 Planctomycetaceae bacterium | reverse complement strand
TTTCTTGGCTTCGAGCGATACGCCATCGGTGCCCGCGATGCGTGTGGCCACGAAGCCAACGCGGCGTACTTCTTCAGGAAATTGGAAGTTCATCGGGTGTGCCTCCAAACGCTGTTTAGATACAGCAAGGCCTTGCGTGCTTTACAGCCGAGCATTCCCAACTCAGCCGGCCTTCGCCCGATGAGCGACTGACACTGCGATTGGCGAAGCCGTTCGGGACATCTCACTTGGTTAAATAACTTTGGAAGAAGCCGTTGAAACGAAAGGGAAAGGCATTGTGCCGTTTTCTCACACCAGCAGTCGTTTTAGTGCCGGCGGCGTGACAAACGTAGTTAGCATAACCATCAGCAGCACGGCCGCGTAAAGGGCGTTGTCGATCACAGGCTCGTCACCAATGCGCATTTGATGGCCAATCGAAGCGAAGATGATTCCCACTTCGCCACGCGGAATCATTCCCACGCCCACACTCCAGCGATTCACATTGCGGTCCCAAACCGCCAGCGAGCAGGCCTGCTTGCCCAACACGGCAACAACCGTGAGTGTTGCGGCCAGAGCCAACACTGGAAAGCTGGCAAACATCTGGAGCTGGACCTGAACCCCCATCATCACGAAGAAGATAGGCACGAACAGATCGGCCAGCGGTTTAACGAGTTCTTCCAACTCGTGCTGCCCATCGCGAGCAGCCAGCTCGCGATATTGCACTTTGTCGAGAATCAGACCAGCGGCAAAGGCGCCCACAATGGGGGCCAGCCCCACCTCGTCAGCCAGCCACGAAAACGAGAAACAAATTGCCAGAGCGGTCACGATCAGCAGTCCCGAACCTCGTAACCAACTGGCAACGCGAAATAGCGGGCGACTGACAAACTGACCAAGAACAATCGCTCCGGCAAGAAAGACGACCGCCTTTCCGAAAACGATGCCCGCGTCGATGCTGCTAAACGCCTGTTCGGTGTCGCCCTGAGCCACGGCGACAATCACGCCTTGGGCTACGGCCAGCACGACAAGGCCCAGCACGTCGTCGATTACGGCAGCCCCCAGAATGATGCGGGCCTCGGGGGTTTGGGTTTTCCCCAGGTCGCGAAATACACGGGCGGTGATGCCGACACTGGTAGCGGTGAGCGTAGCCCCTAAAAACATGTGTATCGCCCAGTGTTCGTCGGGCAACAGAATCGCAGCGGCCAGCCAGCCCAGCGCCATGGGTGTGATTACGCCGACAAATGCTACGAGCGATGCCGTCCAACCAACTTTCTTCAGATCGGCCAGATTCGTTTCCAGCCCGATCTGGAACAACAACAGCAACACGCCGATGCGAGCCAGATGGTCGATCGAAACGCCGGCACAATGCAAGTAGTTGTGCAAGATCAGCGTGTCGAACGTCGAATAGTCAACCTTCAAGAAGTCGAGGGCATCGATACCCAACAGTGAAAGGTTGCCCAGCAACACGCCGAAGCAGAGCTCGCCAAGCACGCCCGGCTGGCCGATCGATTCGAACAAGTGCCCGCCGATGCGCGCTCCGAGAATAATGACCACAATGCCTGCCAGCATGGGAGCAACAGGGTCGCTGTGCGAGGCGGGACGTTCCGAAACCGATACGTCGGGGGCGGGCGTCGCCGCGTCGGCATTGTCCAGACGCCCACTGGGGGCAGTTTCCGTGGTCGAGGGAACTCGGGAAGGTGGTGCGCTGCTGGCCAACGAATGGCCATATGGCAAAACGGAGCTGGCACCAACGAAAATCGCGACGGCGAAAATCAGTAAATGAGGGCCTCGATACGATCTCGCAAGCGTTCGGGCTGACAACGGGGGCACACGAGGTGATGAAAGCAAGTTCGCCTTTCGTGAGGTAACCTGCATGGAATTCACCTTCCTTCGATGTATGAGAAGCAATCGTTGCCAATGTCGTCGCTCGGGGGCCACCCCTCAGACGGCACGTCTCGCTTCGCACGCGACACGCTCGGCGAAGGAGAAAAAGGCTTTCGCCACTCAGCCCGGCGGCGATTGGCAGACAAATTCCCAGAGGCCCTATCGCGCGTATATGCCGGTATCGTTTTGTTGCATGTGATGAATTCCGGGCAGCGCGGCGGACGACATGGCTTGCGGCGTTTCTCGTCAAGACGTTCGCCAGCGCGGCGATCTGCGGTGCATGTCGTTGAGGTGTCTTTGCCCGGTAGTCTTCGACCTTCGTTTACAGCGAGCAAAAGGCCATCGCTCTTCGGTGCACCGGTGGCACGGGTTTGGCCTGTCTTACTCGATCGCGCTGTTGGCCGGTCGAAAACGTCATGCTGGCCGCGAGCGGTCACAATTGGCCCGCCCCTGCGTTGCCCAAAGCTTGACGTATCGTCAGGTGCTTCTGCGATTGCTCTCTTTGAGCGGATCGTTTTGTCCCCTTTGGCCAACGAAGCGACTTCTTCAACAAACGACCAAACGAACGACTCCCGTGTTGTGTAAACGCGATGTAGTTGGCTGAAAGATGAACCAGTGTCATGCTGTTTGGAAAAAAATCTCGGCAGCGTGGTTCCAGGAAGGCCGAATCGCTGCCGACTCAGACGACGGCTACGTAACGACCCGGATTTTTCTCGAAGCGGTCGCGGCAGCGTGTGGCGCAAAAGTAGTAGGTGTGGCCATGGTGCTCTAGCGGGATAGCCTTCACCTTGCTCAGTCGCATGCCACATACAGGATCGGTGACAAGGTTCTCCCGTTGGTATTGATCGTGTAGTTCGATTTGCAGATAGGAGTCGAGAAAACCGAGCAATCGCTCTTCAACCCACGGAATCACCTTGTCGTCGTCGACTTCGTCAAGCGGCAACGTCAGCTCGTTTTCGCGTTCGTATCGAATGAACACCGGCAAAATGTCGGCATGATAGCTGACAGTAAGGTGTTCGATCGATTCGTCGCAGGTCACGCGTAGTTCGAGCGACGCGGTGGCAGGAAATCGTGCCGTGTGGGCAAAGCGGCAACAAACCCGATGGGCCCGCACATCGGCTTCCAGCGAGGCGTTATCGAAGTGTGCGGCCAACTCCGCAACGCGCGGGCGCAACACAGCTTCGGTAAGGTGGTTGGCCTTGGCGTTGAATTGTTCCTGGCGCCGTTCGAGTGCGGCCATGTAAGCCTCGGTGGCTTCGCGCTGCCGTTGCAGTTCTTCTTCGACCTGTTTCAGACGCTCCCGCACACGTTCGGCGAAGTCTTTCGTGTCGGACATTTATGTTTCTCCGTAAGGACCCAGGGACCGCAAATGTCGGGATTGTGGAAAACGCGTCCGTGCCGTCATGTCGAACCGCACAACTCGCGAGCATCGGGCAGCGACGCCGCCGTGCATGTGGGCTTTGTCCGACGGCTTTGCGAAGCTGCTCGTGTTGTTCATGCTGCGTTTTCGGCGAACAGGTCATCGTCGATGCCCAAGCGGAGCTTCGACTCTTTCACAAGGCAGTAGAGCGTCGGCACGACAAGCATGGTCATTATTTCGATCGTCATGCCGCCGAAGCTGGGAATGGCCATCGGCACCATGATATCGGCTCCGCGACCCGTGGAGGTCAGCACAGGAATCAGCGCCAGAATCGTAGTGGCCGTGGTCATCAAACAGGGTCGCACGCGGCGCGCGCCGGCTTCGACCGTGGCTTCACGCGCGTCTTCTATCGTGGTGATGCGCCGGCGCCCGAAGCTTTGGTCCAGGTAGGTTGCGATCACCACACCGTCGTCGCTGGCGATGCCGAACAGCGCCAGAAAGCCGACCCATATCGCCACGCTGAGATTGATCGGATGCACCTGAAACAGGTGCCGAAGGTTTGTGCCAAGCACGTCGAAATCGAGGAACCACGGTTGGCCGTAAAGCCAGATCATCAAGAAGCCGCCCGACCACGCGACCAAAATGCCGCTGAACACCAGCGATGTGGTAATGACCGAATTGAATTGGAAGTAGAGAATCAAGAAGATGATGAACAAAGCCAACGGCAACACGATCGACAAGGTTTTTTGCGAACGGATCTGGTTTTCGTAGTTGCCGGCGAACGTGTAGCTGACACCGGGCGGAAGAATCAACTCGCCCGAATCGATCTTTTGTTGCAGATACCGCTGGCACTCCTGCACAACATCGACTTCGGCATGGCCGGGCTTCATGTCGAACAGCACATAGCCCACCAGAAACGTGTCCTCGCTTTTGATAGCCTGCGGGCCGCGGACGTAGCGAATATCGGCCAGTTGGATCAGCGGAATCTGGCTACCGTCCGGAGCCGGCACGAGAATACGGCCGAGCGTTTCAATTTGGTCTCGCAGCTCGCGCAGATAGCGCACCCGCACCGGATAACGCTCACGGCCTTCGACTGTGGTGGTGATGCGCCGTCCGCCAATGGCAACTTCGATCACATCTTGCACCTGACGGATCTTGAGCCCATAGCGAGCGATTTCGTCGCGGTTGATGTCGATTTCGAGATACGGCTTACCCACGATTCGGTCGGCCACAACCGCCGAGGGTTCGACGCTGGGCACTTCTTTCAGAAACCGTTCGATTTGCAAGCCGACCTGTTCGAGCGTTTCCAGATCGGGCCCTTTGACCTTCACGCCCATAGGCGCCCGCATGCCGCTTTGCAGCATCACGATGCGGGCAGCAATCGGCTGGAGACGTGGGGCCGAGGTGGTGCCGGGCACTTCACCAGCAGCGACGATTTCGTCCCAAATATCATTTGGTGTGCGGATGTGATCGCGCCATTGGCGAAACGGTCGCCCGCTTTCGTCCGGAATCAGATTGCCCTGTTCGTCGCGAACAAACTCTTCGCGCTCGGTGTCGTAACGGAATTTGATGCGGTGCCCATCCTTGTCCGTAATGTATTCCGGCTTGTAGTTAATAACCGTTTCGAACATCGAGATGGGAGCCGGGTCGAGCGGGCTTTCCACGCGTCCGAGTTTCCCCACAACCGTGTCGACTTCTGGGATGGATGCGATTCGCTTGTCCTGAAGTTGCAGCACGTCGAGCGCTTCGCCGATCGAAGCGTGCGGCATCGTAGTTGGCATATAGAGATACGAGCCTTCGTCCAAGGGCGGCATAAACTCCTTGCCCAACCCTGGCAGCGCAGTGGTCACTGCCTGCCAGAGCCAGCGGTTCTCGACAACCTGACGCCCGAGCCCGACTTTCTCCGCCGCTGCTGGAAGAAAACCGAGCACGGTCGATGCGCCGAGCCAAACCGACAGCCCCAGCACGATGATCACCGTGGGGATGGATAGAAACAGCACCTTGTGGCGCAGGCACCAGCGCAAGATGGGAACATAGAGAAACCGCTCGAAGATTTGAAAGAACAGCAACAAACCACCGATCACTGAGCCAACGAAAATCAGATTCCGCGTCAGCCCTTTTTCAGGCCCAAGTGGCAGCCAATGTTCGGTGAGCAACACACCGACGACGATTACGGCCACACCGTTGGCCAACAGTGGAGTCAGGCCACGAAAGCGTTCGGACAACCGGTGTTCGCCCAACTGATAGGCGCCCAAGGCCATCAGCAACAAGCCGGCCCACCAAAACAGCCAGATACCGACGACCAGCCCCAACGCAATGAGCCCCGCGTGCAGCATACGGCGAAATGTTTGCGATCGAATGCTTCCGGTAAACAGCACATGGGCGGCTGGTGGAATGATGGTGAGCGCAACAATCACCGAGGCGGCCAGCGCAAACGTTTTGGTAAAGGCCAGCGGTTTGAACAGCTTGCCCTCGGCGCCGCTCATGGTGAAAACGGGCAGAAAGCTGATAACGGTTGTGGAAACCGCCGTCAGCACGGCCGATCCCACTTCGCTCGAAGCACGGAAGATGATCCGCATTCGATCTTCATCGGGCGGTGCTTCATCAAGATGCTTCAGAATGTTTTCACAAAGAATGATTCCCATATCGACCATGGTGCCAATGGCGATGGCGATGCCGGAAAGGGCCACGATGTTGGCATCGACACCAAACTGCCGCATGGCGATGAAGCACATCAGAACCGCTAGCGGCAGCAGCGCGCTGATGAGCATCGAGCTGCGCAGGTGCAAAACCGAAACAAGCACCACGATGATGGTGACCAGAATTTCTTCGGTCAGCGCCGTGTTGAGGGTTCCCAGGGTTTCGTAGATCAGTCCCGTACGATCGTAAAAGGGAACGACCGTAATCTGGCTCGTGCTCACCCACGCCGGCCACTCTTCACGGGGCGTCCGCCGCAGCCATTCAAGCCAGGGTTTCTGATTCAGTTCGATGCCGTCATAGGCAGCGAAACCCAATCCTGCGGCGAACGAAGCCACTTCTTCACGCGTGGTGCGCGTGTAGTCGACCACAGCCTTGGTAGGCAGGCCGGGAGCGATTTCGGCGATTTTGGCCTTTACGTTTTTGATGGCCGCCAACGGGTTGTAGCCATAGCGAACAACAACAACTCCTCCGACCGCTTCGGCACCGGCTTTGTCCAGAGCACCACGGCGCAGGGCCGGACCAAGCGTCACCTTGCCCACGTCGCGAATGTAGATCGGCACGTTGTCGTTGACTTTGATGACCGTTTTTTCGATGTCGCTGAGCTTGCGGATGAAACCCAAGCCTCGGATGACGTATTCCGCCTTGTTGACTTCGATCGTTCGCGCGCCCACGTCGACGTTGCTCATGCGAACTGCGGAGAAGATTTCATCGAGCCCCACGTTGTAAGCCCGCATGGCGTCGGGATCGACGTCCACCTGATACTCCTGCACAAACCCGCCCACCGAGGCGACTTCGCTAATGCCCTCGGCAGACATCAGCGCGTAGCGCACATACCAGTCTTGCACGGTGCGGAGTTCGTGCAGATCCCAACCACCGACCGGGTTGCCGTCTGGGTCGCGGCCTTCGAGCGTGTACCAATAGATCTGGCCCAAGGCCGTGGCATCGGGCCCCAGCGCGGGCTGCACCCCCTCAGGCAGCGTTCCAGCAGGGAGGCTATTGAGCTTTTCGAGCACCCGGCTCCGCGACCAATAGAAATCGACCTTCTCGTTGAAAATCACATAAATCGAGGAGAAGCCGAAAAACGAATAGCTGCGGATTGTTTTGACGCCTGGTATGCCCAAAAGCGAGACCGTGAGCGGATAGGTGATTTGATCTTCCACATCCTGCGGCGAGCGGCCCATCCACTCGGTGAAAATAATCTGCTGATTTTCGCCGATGTCGGGAATGGCGTCGACGGCCACCGGGCTGCGCGGCAAATCGCCGACGTTCCAATCGAACGGCGCGACCAACACACCCCAACCGATGATCGCCAACACCATCAGCGCGACGACCAACTTGCGCTGCAAGCAGAACCAAATAATGCGATCGAGCCACGACATGGCTTCTGCTGGCTCGTTTGCCGGCGGCTTGGCATGCGGGGTTTTCTCGGCGTCAGGGGTGCTCATGGCCAGCCTCCTTCTTGTCACCGGATCGCTCGCCGGCGATTTGTCGGATGCCATCGACACAGCGAAGCATCTTGGAGCCGAAATAAGGATTTCGGACATCGCGGTCGGCTTGCAGCCAGTCGGCTCCGCGATCGCCCAACGCCATAGGACAGTGCAGTTGGTAAACCGTCAGCGCCGGATCGATTCCAAACATGCGAATGGCGTTGGCCATCACGTCCGAAAGCGGTGAGAATGCTTCACGCAGCGCGTCGATGTCGGGTGCCGTTTTCATCCGCTGCAAGATCGGCTTCATTTCGCCCAGCAGGTGCATCCACGCCTGATGGGCCTCGCCCTGGAGCAACTTCATATCGATCTTTTCCAGAGCGGCCGTCATTTCAGATACGTGTTTGCGTGCCTGTTCAAGATCGTCAGCCGCCAGGGCATCGGAAAGTCGGGCGTAGGCAAGCCATACATTCGAGAGCTGCAAACGAAACTGCTCCGGTGCATCGAACTTTTCTACGGGCCCGTGATCATGCTTCGCGCTAGCAACGGGCGTCTGGAGAAACTGCTGCCTCAGGCGACGCATGTGGTTGGCCATTTCGTTGAAGACGCGATAGGCCTCCTTTAGTCGCTGCACATCACCGCCTTCGATGGCGTCGTTGCGGAGCAGCATCGCCAATTCGTCCCACATCATTGCGGCGTGTCCGCTGAGGGCGTCGGCGGAAATGGCCCTGAGGTCGGCCTCGAAGGCGTGGAACGCCGCGCGGATTTGGTCGAGATCTCCCACTTGGATAGCATCACCAACGGTTTTGAAGGCCAGTTCGAGTCCTTCAAGCTGTTCGCGCATTTTGGCGGGCACCTTCATTCCGCCGGCGGACTGGGTGGCTTCGCCCTTTTGGGCGGCAGATGATCCTCCGCCGTGGTGGTGGCCCCCACCTCCGCCCCCCTCGGGAGTCATCATGCTTGGCTTGGCCTGGATTTGCAGGGCGCTATCGATCTTGAAGTTGCCTCGCGTGGCGACCAGTTCGCCTTCACGCAGTCCGGCGCGAACCAGGTAGTAGTCGCCCGCGCGGGGCCCCAGCACAATCTCGCGCCCTTCGAACGTGGGCACTTCCGTATCAGGAAGCTGCACGTAAACGATGGCCCGTTTGCCCGTTACCAGCGCGGCCGAAACGGGAATGACCAGCGGCCGGTCCGAGGCATCGGCCTTGGCCGGCACATAGCCCAATGATTCGGCCGGCACCAAGGGCATGCCGCAAATCGGGCATGTGCCGGGGCCGTCTCGGATGATCTCGGGGTGCATGGGACCGATCCATTTGCCCGCCAACTCGGGGTCCATCACACGGCCTTCGGTGGCCACCAGCGCGCGAACGCGAGCATGGACGAACATTTCGGGCTTCAGTCGGCCATCTTCGTTCGGAACGTTGACGCGGACTTTGACTGTGCGGGTGCGGGCATTGAGCACCGGATCGATGAAGACGATGCGTCCTTCGAACGGTTCGCCCGGATAGGCTTCGGTGGTGAACGTGACCTTCTGACCATAGTGCAGCCACGGCAGGTCGGATTCGTAAGCGTCGAGCCGCACCCATACCCAGCTCAGGTCGGCCACCGTGTAAATACGCTCACCGGTATTGACATAGTCGCCTTCTTGTCGCTTCTTTTCGATCACGATCCCGCCCATGGGGGCGTAAATCGTCATGTGGTCTGTGGGGCGCTGCTGCTGTTCGATCTGACTGATTTGCTCGGGTGTCATCCCCCAAAGCCGCAGCTTTTCGCGGGCCGACTCGAGCAGCCGGCGTGCGTCGTCGACGAAGGTGCCTTGACGCTGCTTGACGGCCTGCACGGCAAGAATCAGCTCTTCCTGCGCTTCGTAAAGCTCGGGGCTGTACATCTCGACCATGTGTTCGCCTTTTTTGACCTCGACGCCCGTAAAATCGACGTAAAGGCGATCAAGACGGCCGGGCACCCATGCGGTGATGTAGCCCAATCGTGTTTCGTCGTAGTCGATTTTGCCCACCATGTTGATTTCGGCGGTGACGAATTTGCGCTCGACGGGAGCCACCTCAACCTGCATCAGCGCCAGAGCATCGGGGCTGAATGAAATTTGCCGCAGGCTCGTGACCTTGCCCCCCTTGTGCTTCGAAACGGG
>WGDQ01000432.1 GCA_015493185.1 Planctomycetaceae bacterium | reverse complement strand
ATATCGACGGGTTACTCTGAAAATCGCAAACCGGACATTGCCTGGTGACAAGCTGTGCCGGCGCTATCGTGCTTCAAAGGTTGCGAGGCTATTGCACAGCGTCGTCAAGACGATTATCAACCAACCATGCAAATGTGGCAATCGGCGCCGCGTCGCAGACAGACTCAAAGAATATATCGGCCTCGGGCCTTGCAGAGCTGGCGAACCTTGACCGCTCGCAGCCAGCATGAGTTTCTCGACGGTCTGAACTATTAAGGAGTAAGGAGCCCCGAACCCAATGGAACTAAAGGGAAAAAATGCGTTAGTCACTGGCGGTGGCACGGGCATCGGCGCGGCGATCGCCATCGCACTCGCCGGCGAAGGCTGCCACGTGGCTGTGGCCGGCCGCCGACCGGAACCGCTCGACGAAACGGTGCGGTCGTTCGCAGGTCAGCCTTCGATGCACGCGCACACGGTCGATGTAGCCGATCGGGCGAGCGTCGCCGAGCTTTTCACCTGGTTTCGCGACACGTTGGGGCCGGTCGACATTTTGATCAATAGCGCCGGTATCAATGTTGCCCGCCGCTCACTGGCCGAGCTCGATCCCGACGATTGGGATCGCATGTTGCAAGTCAATGCCACCGGGGCCTTTCTCTGCATGCGCGAGGCCCTGAACGACATGCGTTCCCGCCACGATGGCCTGATCGTCAACATTTCTTCCGTTTCTGGCAAACGGGCTGGCCTGCTCGGCGGAGTTGGCTACAACGCTTCGAAATTCGCCATGGCAGCCTTGGGAATCACGGCCTCGCTGGAAGAAGGAAAACATGGCGTTCGCGTGACGAATGTTTATCCGGGCGAAGTGAACACACCCATTCTGGATAAGCGACCGCAGCCGGTTGGCGAAGAGCACAAGGCCCGAATCCTCCAGCCCGAAGATATTGCTGCCGCCGTTCTCATGGTGGCCAAACTTCCGCCGCGTGCGCACGTGCCTGAACTTGTGATCAAGCCAACGTGCCAAGATTACGTGTAAGCACTCAGCCACGCGATAGAAGACGCTCATCTTCTGCCTACGGGCGGCCTACCTTCACACGTTGAACGAGGGACCGAAACGGATGCGATTTTCCACCACCGGCGGGCCGCGTTGAAGCGTGTTTGCCAGGCCCTAGCGCTCTGGTGCAGCGAAAAGCGGGGGATGGTTATCTCCCGAATACCTCGTTGATCGCGCGCCGTTGAACAAGCGGCTTGCACAAGCTGGCATTCGAAAAACCAAGCTGCGATGCAGCCTTGGCAGTTTGTTGAAAGGCCGCTTCGTCGGCCCGAGAGAGAGACACGCACTGCCCCAATGAGCCAGGTCGGCGGCATGCCCGCGAAGCAGGATGATCTTTGGGCGTCTTTGGGCAATGCAGAACGAACGAAATGCGGCCGCTCGCAGGCGACATGAGGGTTTCCGGAAGCGGTCAATTCGTTCGGGGCGCCAACGGGTGGCGTATGTAGCCGATGCGACACGTCGGGCCGTGCGTTCTTTCCGCTTGCCCTACGGCCTCTTCGACTGAAGAAGCCGATTCGAAACCCAGGTGGTGCGCAGTGGCCGGGTTTTCAATGCCCGCCACGATCACCTGACCCACGTGCTCCAGACGTTTCAATGGATAGCATGCCATGATCGCATGAATCGGATGAAACGCAAACCCGTGCCGATAGCGGTCGATCAACTCACCGTCGGTGGCAAAACGCGGGCCGAATCGGCGTGCGATTTCGTAGGGGTCGCGCGTTACGCTCAGCACTTCACGCCACACGATGGGATACGATGCGTGGTGAACTTCGTCCCATATTTCGGGGCACGGCGTGGCCATGATCACCGTGCAGCCCGGTTTGCCCACGGCCTGTACAACGCCGCCCAAATAACCCAACCCTGACGACACCAGCGTGAGCAGCGGGTTCATCGAAGCGAATACGGCATACGGGCTCCAGTCAGGTATGCCGTAAACGATGACGTCCAACGGTTCGCTGGTCATCTCGCGTCGGTCGGCGAAGCTGCGCGTCAGCACGTCGAGCGTTGCACGTCGCGCGGCATCAACCGTTCCCGTCACCATATGAGCCACCTCGAGCGGGTTGGCCAATACGGTGTCGACCTTGAAAATCGGTTGCTTCACATGCTGGCCCACCACACGGCCCATCTCATCGAGCATGGCGTGCATGCGGTTGTTTCGCAGCGACATCGACATGCCATCGGGCGTGTGATGGTGGCGAATTGAACGATAGCTCGATAGCCCTACGCAGATACTCTTCCAGCCGCCATTGAAGCCTCTGGCGTGGGCCGCATTCACGTAGATTGTCAGATCGCTTTCCAACACGTTACGATGCACAACCACATCGTGCCCACTGGGCGTTTGCCCCAGATCGGTCAGTGCATCAGGATCTTCCGCATCGTGGCATACAAGCCGCTCCCCGAATTCCTCAACCAGACGGTCGCCCAACACAACGGCCAATTCATGAGGGCGAAACTTCCGATGCAGAGAATTGGCACAAATAAGCGTCACGTCGTCCTTGGATACGCCCGCAGCCGAAAGACGCTCCAACAATTGATCGATGACGATCTGCCGCACCGGTCCGAATGAACCGACGGTCAGATCGTCGAATGCGATTGTTACGCGGGCGCCCGGGCCAACAAGCGTTTCCACAGGAGCGGTATCTAAAGGCGCATCGAGCGCCTTAGCAACGGTCTCTTCCAGATCGTGCACCGGATCGAGCGGCCGTCGTTCGCCAGCTTCAACAACGATGGTTCGCTCCGGCAACTCTGCCGGCACGGTGCCGCTACCAAAAGGAATCTCGATTTGCATCGTTCACATCGCAGGTGGCTTGAAAAGGGTGGTCGCCGCGGCGGACCTCGGCGCGAAAACAGAACACAAGGTTAGCCGTCTGTTGAAAGATGACATTGTCAGCCTGCAGGAGACCGAATTCGCCAGTTTCAACGAGCCCCGCGCAGGCATATCCAAGAATGTGCAGGAAGCTTGGTCTTTCGACGGACACAAGGTTGACGAAGTTTTGAGCCCCTGACAACCCAAATGGGGCTCGAACAGGCTGCCGAGCGACGGTCGCGCCCATCCAAAAGTTTCGCCTCTTTGTTCTGCTCTACGACCTCGGCAAGTTGCCCAGCAATCAGTGCGGGCACAATCGCCGATTGAAAGTTCGGCCGCTGCGCATTCGCCTTGAAACGATTCCCCCGTCTACGCAATGTGTTCCGTTGCCAAATCGGCGCGAAGTCGACTGGCGCTGGCGCGGCCAGGTCAGTCTATGGAGCTATTGGTAGATCGGGTCGAGGTTCGCCTCGATGTAGTTCATAGCAATCCGCCAGCTATCGGCGCAGCTCGTGCGAATCGTGTCTAGATCGTGGTTGATCCAGCCGCGGTAGCCGCTTTTCTTCAGCAACCGCATTAGCGACGGGAAATCGATTTGCCCGTGCCCCATATCTGTAATCGAATTGAAGAACCGCCCGATGGGCGTTGTGGCTGCATAACGCTGGCCGTTGGGGGCCACGTAGTCGGTTTGCGGCGGCTGGAGCGTTGCATCTTTGAAATCGGTGTAAACCAACCGATCGATCGTGTCCCGATACGTCGCTACGACGTCGCAGCCGCCTAAGAGCAGGTGTGCACTATCCCAGGCACAAAACACGTAGCGCGGATCGGTTTGCTCTAGGAATTGCTTCACTTGATCGGGCGTTTCAATCAACGAATCGGTGTGGTTGTGCAGCCCCATACGCACGCCGTACTCTTCTACGGCCATCTTGCCCATGCGGTTGAAGAACCGGCAACACGCCGCTAGTGTCTCGCGTTCGTCACTCTTCGCAACCGTGCTGGGTGGAAAGAATACGGCTGCCGTGGCTCCGAAACTCCGGTGCAGTTCGAGCACCTGCCGGGCCTGCTTCAAAAGCTCGCCTTGCCGCGTCGGATCGGCGTAGGGGCCTCCGAACGAAACGGTTGAAAAGCGAAGCCCGCGGCGTGCCAACTCGTCGGCCAGCCGGTCGACATCCAGTCCGTTGGCTTCGAGGATGCCCGGGTATCCGGTCAAACGTACGCCGTTGAATCCGCTGGCCGCCGTCTCGTCGAGAATTCGTAGCAGCGGCAACGGTTTGCCCGGCGGGATGACCCGGCCCCACGACCCGGTGGACAAGCCGTAGAGCAGATTCGGACGCTCACGAGGGCGCTTTGCCTCATCCGCCGCGGCACGAGCTAACCACGGGCAAGCCACGGTTGTTGCCGCAAGGGCGCCCAAGAAGCGACGTCTGTTGGTAAGCACGGAACGGCTCCTCCGATGCTCTTCCCTTTGCGTTGAAACAAGAAGAGCAGAAAATTTGCGTCGCTTGGCACGTCTGGGTAACATCTTTAAAGTAATCGGGCCGTAGGGGGCTGTGAACGAGATCATTAGAAGGGTTTTCGCGTGTGAGTATGAACTTCGTGAACTCGTACGTCTAGCGAATTCCTGCAAGCGCGATCGCGGTCTCGTGAGCTATTGCACGCGCAGAATTGCAGCGAAAGCGGCGATTTCTCGCGAACAGTGCTTCGACTTCGCCAGCGGAGAGGGGCACGCTGAGCCTCCTGGCACGGTCGACGAAACGTACGGCAATCAACTGTGGTGGGAACGTTGCGAACGTTTCCGTCAGTCGTGTCCGCACGTTTTCGGAATCGGGCTTGCCCTTGTGCCGCGGCGCCCCCTACCGTATTGGGGCATCGCTGAGAACCGAGCGGCAACGGGCGCCGTGGCTGACTTTGCCTGCCACGGTTGCACGCGATTTTTTCCCAGTGAAGGCGCTGCCGGGCAGATCGGGGCGGCTATTGCGAAGCATTGGTTACGCAGTAGTCAGGCGGTGCGAAACCACAATGCCTTTGGGTTGCATTCGCTGGTGTCTTCATCAAAGCGAGTCGAGCTTATCGAGAGCAGAATCGCCGCATCTTCTTCGCTGCTGTTCTCCCAAACCAGTCGGCAATTGCCTCGTGCCTCTTGTCGGCGCGACGGACCGACCGATGTTTGTTGGCTCCGTCCTGATGGTTTGTTGAAAAGGCTCGTTCGTCGGCGGGCGGAAAGCAAAACTTCGTCGGCTTAATGAAGCCAGCCGCAGGCGCATCTGACGATGCGCTGCACTTGGCCAGTCAGAGCCGACGATTTTCTTGACCCTCTGCCGCCAGAACGGGCTCTTTCAACGGCTGCCAACTCAGGCTCTATGCAATGCCACGCACGGCCCTTTGTCTGGTGTGCAGGTAGATTGCAAATCGCGATCCGAATCAGGGTGCACGTTGCGATGCCGTGCTGCGCAATTGAATCCGCACGAGACAATGCGTGCCACGAAATCGAGAAGACCGAAACCGTTCATGGGGTAATCGCACTTTAACAATTCGAATTTGCTCGCCGCGCCGGACCGTGCCAATCGACTCGTCACGGTGAGCAACCGTAAGGAGGTTGAACGATGACTTTTTCGAAAACTGCTTCGATGTTTCCGATGGCGACACTCTGCGGCATGGCTTTGGCAGCTCTGGTTGTACTGGGCACTGCTGTTCAGCCTGCTCAGGCGACCATGCTCGTGTTTACCACGTCCGACAGCCCATTCGATCCGGGCGTAAAAAACCAAGGATGGTGGTATCCCTCGTTTGCGCCCGCCAACGACGATTCGAACGACAACTATTTGCTAGGTGGTGGCTATCCAGGAAGCCGGGCGTTCTTTACGTTCGACTTGTCTGGCCTCAACTTGCCTGCGCTCTCGGCCACGTTGCGGCTGACTCGATATTCGTCGAGCGACTCCAACGAACGGGTGGAAACGATCGGCCTGTTCGATGTAACTACTGATGCAGCGATCGTAAACGACAACACAGGCACTAGCGATGCCATTTACGATGATCTTGGGTCTGGTGTCAGTTACGGCACGTTTGATGTGCCAGGCGATGGCGACCCAAACGATGTGCTCGAATTTCCACTAAACCAGGCGGCCCTTTCTGATATAGACGCGGCGGCAGGCGGCTACTTTACGATCGGTGCGGCCCTGTTATCCGACGATAATTTCGATTCTCTTTTCCTTTTCTCCGGAGGTCCGGGTGGCGTGCAAGAGTTGGTCATCGAGGTCGTGCCCGAACCGACAACAGAAGCACTGCTCGCAATTGGTCTTGCGCTGTTGGGTGGCATGGCTTTCTGGTCGAAACGCCGCTCTGCTGCCGGCGCGAACTGAGCCGCATATCCACTTTTCCTGATTCTGGTTATCTGCTTCCGGGCGTCCAACACGTTTGTCCCCCAAGCGTTTACAGGCATGTGCCGATCTCGCGGGACAGCGAGAATCGTGTGCGCTTTATCCGCGGCTTGCATCGGCAGTCGTAAGGTGAGAAAAAAACCAATGGGTCAGTTGTGCCTGGAACGCGTTTCCTCGGGCCGCATTGCGCCAAAATGCGATGCTCGACGCGTCGGCCGCTTTTGTGGCAGTGTTGTTCATCCACCGAACCGGTTGTGGGCAGACCTCGGAGGGCCAGGGCCATGCGAATCGACATTCAAGGGCAAACCCTCGAGTTGGTTCAGGGTGACATCACAGAGCAGCAAGTCGATGCCATCGTGAATGCTGCCAACTCCAGATTGGCCGGCGGCGGTGGAGTCGACGGCGCGATCCATCGCCGCGGCGGACCGGCAATCATGGAAGAAACCCGTCGGCGCTATCCCGACGGTTGCCCGACTGGCTCGGCCGTGATTAGCGGCGCGGGCAACTTGCCCGCCAAATACGTCATTCATGCGGTCGGGCCAGTTTGGAGCGGCGGCCATCGCGGCGAAGATGAATTGCTTGCCTCGGCCTATCGGCGCAGCCTGGAGCTGGCGGTCGAGCACGGCTGCCGTTCGGTCGCCCTGCCCGCGTTAAGCACCGGTGCGTACCGTTTTCCGCTGGATCGCGCTGCTCGAATCGCTTTGAGAACCACGATTGAATTCCTCAAGCAACATCGGGCACCATCGCTCGTGCGGTTCGTCCTGTTCGACGAGGCTGCATACGGCGCCTTCTCGGCCGCGCTGGAAGAGTTGACCAGCCCCCAGACCTGATCCTGTTCGAGCGGGGCTTGCAATCAGCCGGCAAAGCGGAAGAATTTTCGGTAGGCTTCGTCTCCCATGGCAGGCCGATTGTATCGCCTCGCGAAAAGCAGCCGCGATGCTATTGCGGCTAGCAATCCAGCACGATCGGGACGAAGAGCGGAAACAAACATTTTCGGATGGGTGGCCGAGTGGTCTAAGGCGGCAGTCTTGAAAACTGCTGAGCCCTTTCGGGCTCCGGGGGTTCGAATCCCTCCCCATCCGCTATGGCGCGATGTGTGTTGGTGCGGCAACGCTGTCTGGAAAAGTCGAAGCCCTTTTACGCGTTGCCCTTGTTTGCCTTGTTGCTTGATTTCGCTTGCTGCGGTTCCTAGCCGTCTTGGATTTTGCTTTGCCTGCGAGTCCGCTCTGCGCGTTGTTTCGCGGGCAGGCAGCATCGTTCTGGCTTTTACGCTCTGCGTCGCTTCACTTTTGAGCCACACGCCAAAAAGCAGGGTTGCCCAACCGGGCTGCCGGCACCGCGCATAAAAAAACCCCGGTGTTGCAATAGGTTGCGTGATCGGGTACGCAACCCGCAAAACCGGGGAGGGGAGGATAGGGGACTCGAACCCCTGACCTTCTGGCTGCCAGCCAGACGCTCTCCCAACTGAGCTAATCCCCCGACAAGTGGGCTCATGGGTCGGCGGGGACGCACGGCAAGGGGACTTTGCTGCCAAGTGGCAACAAACAGCCATTCGCGACGACCGCAACCCGATACCGCGTTTGAGGTTGGCGAAAAAACCAACGACAACGCCGCTGGCGAACCTATCACTGCCAAACACCGATGTCAAGGCGTTCCACCGCGAGGCAGCCGCCGGGGCCAAAGGCGACCGGGTGGGTTTGTCGGAAAGCGGGGCACGGAATACACTTTGCCTCTTCGGGAGCGCGAGCATCCAATAGTTCACGTGCTGCTGGTGCCGAAGAGTTTGGAAGGGGGCCGCACCTTTGCACGTAGGGGAGGCGTGGCAATTCCTGTCAGGGTCGGGCCGATCTGGTCGACTGGCTGAATGTGCCTGAGGGATTGGCTTTCCGCCGAACGGAGGATCCGGCGTGCAATTCGACGTGCAGCCTGAGACGTGCGCCGTTTTGTGGCATTTGAATGGATTGTTGCGTGAGTTGGATTTCTGCGAGATCGCGGCGTTGCCTTCAGCAATGGGTGGCGTCGGTTGCGTCGCCATGCGGGCTCGACCGGGCTGAGCAGCGGTCGGGCGAACGAGTTTGTCAGCGTATCGCGACAATTGTCGAACGTTACGAGTGTTGAAGGTTACAAGGCCTGTTCATCCAGTTGCGTCAACAGCGGGGAGCATACGTACTTGAATTCGGCCACACGTCAACGTTTGCGACGGGTAGCGATCAACCTGTTGAAATTCGCCATCTCGGCGGGGTTGATTATCTACCTGTTCAACCAGGCCCGCAGCAATCAGGCTTTCGATCAACTGCGCGAGCAGCCCAAGCGATGGGAGCTTTTGATCGGGGCATGGTTGGCCATTCTTGCCGGCCTGACGACGACCATCGTGCGTTGGTTCTTTCTGGTCCGCGCGCTGGAGCTGCCGTTTCGTCTGAAGGATGCCTTCCGACTAGGATTTCTTGGTTACTTGCTCAATTTCGTGTCGCTTGGCAGCGTGGGTGGCGATTTGTTCAAGGCCGTGTTCATTGCCCACGAGCAGCCCGGTCGCCGCGCCGAGGCGGTTGCCACAGTGGTTGTCGACCGCGTGATCGGACTGTACGCCATGTTCCTTGTGGCCACCGTTGCCGTTCTGGTTACGGGGCTTTGGTCGGCCGCCGATGAGGGGATTCGCCTGGTTGCACGAGCAACCCTTTTGGGCACGGCCGTGGGGGCCGTAGGCATCGTGATGCTGCTAATACCGGGGTTCACCAGTGGCGCCGTTTCAGAGGCCTTGACATCGCTGCCTAAAATCGGTCCGACGGTCGGCCGATTGATCGGCGCCGTGCGAATGTATCGCCGCCGGTTGGGCATGTTGTTGTTGGCTGTGTTGCTTAGCGTTCTGGTCCACACATTCACGACCACCGGCATTTTTCTGATTGCTCTTGGCCTGCCCGGAAATCATCCATCGTACGGACAGCATTTTCTCGTGGTGCCGCTATCGATGGTGGCCAGCGCGTTGCCACTTCCGTTGATGGCATTGGGGGCCTTCGAAGCAGCCATCGACTACATGTATTCGCATTTGCCCACGGCCGTGACGGTAGCCGCCGGACAAGGCTTTGTGGTGGCAATCGGCTACCGAGTG
>WGDQ01000431.1 GCA_015493185.1 Planctomycetaceae bacterium | reverse complement strand
CCGTTGGTGGGTGTTGTGCATTGGGTGGGTTTGCTCAGCTCGGTGTGGGGCAACACGCTGAGTTGGCGAGGCATCGAATATTCGTTGTTTGCCGACGGACGCGTGCGAATTATTGGCCGGCAGCCCGAGGCGACGATGCCCATCGGACCGCATCACACGGTGCCCGCCCCGCACTTCATGGGTCCACGCCCGTCGACGAACGCCAAAGCCGACGTTCAAGCGGAAACGTGAAGCCGCCATTTGCCGCGCACCATGTTGGTGGCGATCGCGCCCGCATCTCACGGACACAACGCAACTGCGTTTGCGAACGCGTAGGAGCAACCGACCGGGAGCAGCGGCCCGCGAGCCAAACGCATTGTCGATCTTTCTACGATGCGCCATTCTGCGCCGTCGGCTTCACGTTCGCTGCCCGATTCGGTATGAGCTGCTTTCCCAAAATGCGTGTATTGCCTGGAGTGGTTGATGCCAGCATGAACGAGGCGTCATGGAATCGGCTTAAGCCGGAAAAGTTTGCGTAATTCGCCAAAATGTTGCAACCCGCACGGCTGGTGTTGCCGATGGAACGTAGGGATACGTGCTGCCATTGTGATGTCGCCCGGTTGGCGTTGGCAGCACGGCGCAAGCACGGCTCAAGACTGCGGGTGTGGCGATGCACGTCGTTTTGTGGAACACCAACCGGTTCGACGTTTCCAAAGACTTTGCCGGCGGCTTCGGAATCGGGCTGTATCATGGTGGCCAAACGCTTCGCAGCCGAGTGGTGCGGCGCTTTTATCGTCGCGATTGCCGGCCGGTGGCGCTGGTGTTTCCGTATTTGGCGGCCATTTTTCGCGCGCAGGGGCACACGGTCGAATATGTGGTGGACCGCGATCCACCGCCGGCCGACGTTCACGTGTTCAACCCCTCGCTAATCACCCTGGCGCTCGAGCGCCGCGTGATGCAGGCGATTCGTCACCGGCACCCTTCGGCGAAAATCGTGGTCACGGGCATTGTGGCCTACACCATGCCCGAGGCGTTCGAGGGGCTGGGCGTTACGATCGTCAGGGGTGAGGCCGAGCAGTTGCACACGCGGCTCGACGAGGTGCTCTCGAGCGACGATGGCACGGTGGTGGAAGTGGGCAGCGTGGCCGATCTCGATAACCTGCCCTTTCCTGACTGGTCGCCGTTTCGGCCTGAGCGTTTTCGCATCGGCTACGATTTCTGGAAATTTCCAACAGCCCTGATCCAAGCAAGCCGCGGCTGCACGTTCACGTGCAACTATTGCCCCTACATTGTTGTGGAAAACGCGACCCGCTTTCGCGATCCGGCCTGTGTGGCCGAAGAAATGCGCGTGGGGATCGAACGGTACGGTTTTCGGTCGTTCAAGTTTCGCGACCCGTTGTTCGGGCTCGACCGCAAACGCGTGTTGCGACTGGCCGACGAAATCGAACGCTTGCCGCGGCGAATCCAGTTTTCGATCGAAGGGCGCATCGACCTGCTGCGGCCCGAGACGATTCGCCGCCTGCGCGAGGCGGGATTGAGCAGCATCACCGTAGGTATCGAACGCCCCGACGAACAAACGTTGGTGGATCACAAGCGACGGCCGATTTGCGACGACCGGCAGCGGGAGTTCGTGGCGCTGTGCCGTAGCTTGGGCGTGCGGGTGGTGGCCGGCTTCATGATCGGCTTTCCTGACGACACGGCCAAAACGATTCGCGACGTGGGCAGCTACGCGCGGGCGGTCAACCCGACGTTTGCCAACTTCAACGTGGTCACGCCGTACCCGGGCACTGAGTTCTTCGATCAAATCCGCCAGCAGATCGCGACCGACGATTTCGAGCGGTACGATATGTATACCCCGTTGCTCAAGTACCGGCACCTGACGCACGAAGAGGTGGCTGAACTGCACAGCAAATGTTTCGTGCGGTATTACTTCCGCTGGAAATGGCTGCGCGAAAACGCGCATCTGATGTGGCCCGTGTTGCAGAAACTGGGCGTCGGTCGATCAACGCGATCGACGCGGCCGGCCGGTCAGCCGGCGCCAACGGTGGGCACGGCTATGGCAGATGCGGCGGCGCGGCAGTCTGCTGCGACGGCGGAGCGGGAAAAAGGCTCGTTGCCCGTGCTGCAAGTGATTGACCGGGCGGCTTGCGGGCGAACCACCACGGCGGCCGAAGCGGGCACAGACAGCGCCGCCGCACAGGTTGCCGAAAAAGATGGCCGCGCAACAGAGCAACGCGAGGCGGTCTTGCGACGTTCGGCATAAGACGACAGCCGGACGGTTGCTCAGAAGGTGTCTTAAAGATCCGATTCCGGCTTCGATCGCGAGCAAGCCGACCGTCCCATCGTCGGGTCTGCATCGACCAGTCCAAGGAGGATTCGCCTGCTTCGCCCTGCTTGATATGAATCGCCTGCTCACAGTCTCGGGTCTGGAAGCGATTTTGAAGACGCCCTCCTTTTTCTCAGCGATCGGTCGATTCGGGGGCCGTTGGCTCGTCGACGAGCACAACGTGCCAT
>WGDQ01000430.1 GCA_015493185.1 Planctomycetaceae bacterium | reverse complement strand
TCTTTGCAGAACGCACCGACAAAATAATGAGGCCATGCGAGGGTCAGCCGCATTGACTTGCGCCCGAACGCGTGACGAAACGGACAGGGCGAGGGGTGCGTCGGGTGGGCATTGTGTTGTGCGTTTTTCGGGTGCGGATTTGTCGAATTCTGGTCGATCGCTGCCAGAAACGGGGCGGTGGTAACCTTTTCACCTTGCGCTTCCAAGAAATGACGTGATGCTGTGCGAATTCTGCTGATCGGTGATATTGTTGGTAAGCCCGGCCGCGAGATGGTGCGGCGCGTCGTGCCGGCGCTTGTGCGCAGCGAGGCGTTGGACCTGGTGATCGCCAACGCAGAAAACGCCGCCGGCGGCAGCGGATTGACGCCGGCCATCTATCAAGAGCTTGTGGCCGCCGGCGTCGACGGCATCACATTGGGCGACCACATTTACCGGCGGAAGGAAATCGCGCGAGTACTCGACTCGGCCTCGAACATTGTGAAACCGGCCAATTATCCGCCCGAGGCGCCCGGGCAGACATCGATGGTGCTTGTATCGCGGTGCGATACGCCCGTGGCCGTGATCAGTTTGATGGGGCGCGTTTTCATGCGACCGGTCGACTGTCCGTTTGCTGCGGCCGATCGTGTACTGGCATCGCTGCCGCCCGAGGTGAAGGTGATTGTGGTCGATTTCCATGCCGAGGCCACCAGCGACAAACAGTTGATGGGGCGCTACCTCGATGGCCGTGTCTCAGCCGTACTCGGTACGCATACGCATGTGCCGACGGCGGACGAGCAAATTTTTCCGGGCGGCACGGCGTTTCAGTGTGATGTGGGCATGACCGGCCCGTACGAAAGCATCTTGGGGCGTCGTATTGATCGCGTGATGGAAACGACACGGACTTTTTTTCCGACGGTGTTCGACGTGGCGACGGGAGATCCTCGCTTGTGCGGCACCATTGTCGAGGTCGATCCCGACACGGGCCGGGCGACTTCGATCCGCCGCGTTTCGATCGACGAGACCGAGGCCTGCCGTCTGGCCGATGTGTCGGCGTCGTCAACCGAGGCTTGAATCCAACGAGACCGGCTCGCGGCAATCGGCACGGCCGAACGGCGTGAATGCTATGGGCGCCACCACGATTTTCGGCGGTGCGTCCCCGTCGAAAGGGATCGGCGTCGAGGGAGACGCCGACCGTCTCGTTTCACTCGGCCGCACGTGGAAACGGGCAAGAATGTGGCCGGCTCGCTGGGCTTGCGCCGCTTCGCTGCTTTCGCTCGTCGTGCAAAGATTGTCTGCGCGAGGCGGGGAAATGCAGCCGTTTTTTTCACGGCCACGCTGTCCCACACCGTTTGCTGCCCGTTGCCGTTTCGCCGTTTTGCGCCGTTTTTGGCTGGTGGAATGATCTTGTCAGCGTAGTTGGCTTTCAGTAGTCTCCGGCACCTTTCCCTATGGATACCATGAACGACTCGGCGGGGAGATTGCATCGAGCGATGCGGCCCAGCGTCCGTTTCGGCCTGGCTGCGCTCGGATTGATATTGCTCGGCGGGTTGGGAGTGGCTGGCTGGTTGGAACCCGATGCGAGAGGCTTCGGCACGCACCAACAGTTGGGATTGCCTCCGTGCACGTTTCGCACGCTGTTTGGCGTGCGCTGCCCGTCGTGCGGTATGACCACAGCCTGGGCGCATACGGTGCGAGGGCAGATCGGCGCGGCCGTGCGGGCCAACGCAGGTGGAACCGTGCTGGCGCTGATCGTCGTGTTCGTCGCACCCTGGCTGCTGATCGCGGCGATTCGGGGCCGGCAGCCCGCGTGGCCGTCGGGCGAGGTCTGGTTGGTGGCAGTGGCTGGCATTGTGGTCGTGATCACGTTGATCGATTGGGCCACTCGCCTGTTGTGGCGTTAGTCAGCCGTATGGGATTGACGCCACTGCGGACCGACAACGGAAAAATATTTCGATCGGGCTTGGAAGCAGGAGTTGGCGATGGATCGCTCGTCCTCAGACCGTCGACGACGGATGTATGCTGCGTGGTTGCTCATGGCCTTGTTGCCGGCCGTTGGTTGCAATGCCGTGGCGGCGGCTCTGTATGTCGTCAAAGGCACGAACATGCCGGCCGATTTCGACGGGTTGAAAGACCGTCGCGTGGTTGTCGTTTGCCGGCCGACGGCCATGCTTCAGTATTCGACGGCCAATGTCGCGAAAGACCTGGCTCGCGAGGTGGCACGCCGACTTTCGCAACACGTGCGAAACATTGAAGTGGTGGATCAGACCGATGTGGACGCATGGCTCGACGAGCATACGTGGGAGGAGTTTTCCGACGTGGGGAAAGCCCTCGATGCCGATGCCGTGGTGGGCATCGAGCTGAGCCACTTCAGCCTTTATCAAGGGCAAACGCTGTATCAGGGGCACGCCGTTTATTCGCTGCGCGTGTACGATTTACAGGATGGCAGCACGCGGCTCGTGTACGAGAAAGACCCGCCCGAGGCGGTCTATCCGCCGCATGTGGCGATTCCGACAGCCGAAAAACGCGAGCCGGAATTTCGACGGCAGTTTGTGGCCGAGCTGGCCGAGCAGATCGGGCGGCACTTCTACGCCCACGACACGCGGGCCGACTTTGCCAAGGAAAGCCGACTTATTCAGTAGATTGGCAGCGCGACGCTAAAGGCGTATTTGCCGACGCGGACGCTGCGGTTCTTTGGGAGCCATGCGGCGACGGTCGTTGCGCGGCAAGGGATTGTTGTTGCCGGGTTGCCGCTGGCGAGGCGCGTTGACGCCTGTAAAGGTTTCGGTCCATTTCCAGCCCAGCGGCTGCGCCAGCTCTTCTTTGGCCAGCAGCTCCCAAGGCGTGCCGGGATGCTGGCTGATCACGCCTTCGAGGTACTGCCGGGCCTGGCGCACCATGCGATCGAGTCGGCTGTCGGTTTCGATCGTGTCGGCCGGAACGAGAACCCAGGTGTCGTTCTTGGCATCTTTGAATGGGCGGCCCTGTTTCAGCTCGGCCAGCATCGCGTTGTAACCTTCGGTGCGCACTTTGGCGGCCAGCACACGGCCCATGGCCAAATCGAAGCCGGCCATCCAACGGGGCTTACGCAGCTTGGGCCGATCGGCCTCGCCGCTTTTCAAGATGCGGTAAAGCGATTCGAGTTTCGGTTCCAGTTTGGCCGCAGCCTGCTGGGCCTGGTCGAGCAGGCGCTTCAAGCTGGCATCGTCTTGCTTCGGGAAACGACGACGCGGGTTCTCGAGCGGCGAAATTCGGGACATGGCCGATGCCTCGACCAAAGCGGCACGCGCACGATTGGCCTTCAAGCGTCGTTGGTATTCGAAAAGCGATACGTAGTCGGGCCGATAGCGACGCATTCGTTCTTGATCGAAGAAATAGTATAGCTGTGCCGACATGACGGGCACTTCGCGGCGGTTTACGCGTCGTCCTGGGGTTGCCTTGTTCGGGTGCAGAATGAAGTAGATGCCGCCGGTCGCGTAGCAAAGCCGCGTGAGATGAAATGGGCCGAAGCCCGAGTCGATTTGTTCGAGTTCTTGGGCTCGAGGCGAGGCCGAGAAGGCCAGCTTCAATCGTTCAGGCATTGCCGATTCGGGCCCTTGCCGCACGGGAATCCATTGAACCGACTGATCGTATTTCGGGTCGGGATCGACGTATTTCACCAAGGCTTCTTGCCGACCGAAGGGCGCGGGCACGCCGATGACATAGACCGGGATGCTGAGCTTCCGGCAGATGGTGACGGCCTCTTCGGCCCGGGCTTCGTCGTCGCCTACTTCGTCGCTGACGATGATGAACATCAGATTCCGTCGCGGACTCGATGTGCGCAGCCGCCGGTAGCGCTCGGCGGCCGAAATGACGGCGGAAAAAACCATCTCGACGCCGCTGGGATCGATGTCGATACCGGCCAGGGCCTGCTTGAGCTTGTCGACGTCGTCCGTCGGTCGTTCGGTGCGAAAGCTTACCTGCTGCCCGAATGCCACAATGGCGCTGAGCAGTGGCCGACGATGCGCGGCCACGGTCTCAGCCCGCGACTGCTCAATGATGCCAAGCTCTTTGTAGATGCGGTCGAAGCGGTCGTAGATCGTTTGTCGGATCGCATCGAGGCTGCCCGATTGATCGAACAGCCAAACCAGAAGTGTGGGGCGCTGCTCGAGCGACAAGAGCACTTCGCGTGTGATGCGGTCGATGGCTCCCATCGCGCCGTTGACGGCCATGCCCGCCTCGCCACGCAGGGTGAGTGTATCACTCAAGTAAGGCGCGTGGCTGACTTCGAGAAACTCATGCAATTCGGCCGGCGTGACGTCTTGCGGTGGTGTTTCCGGCTGAATGTCGGTGAAGTCCGACAACTCTGCCGCCGCAGCCATCGCCGCGGCATCGCCGCCAAAGCTCTGGGCGCCGACCGCATCGTCGGGCGTGTTGGAGACGATGAATTCGCGCGGCAACTCTTCGGGTTCGGTGCGAACCAGCGTGGCTTCCAGAGTAACCTGGCTCTTAGGGATATAGATCCCGATGGCGGCCAAAACGACAAGCAGCGCGAGGTGGAAGCTCAAGCTAAGCAACCAAGCCGCAAGATCGGCGCCCGTGGCGTCGCCATAGGTACGCGTCAGAACGTGCCGCCATAAGTTGAGCACTTTGCCAGGCCTCGCGGACAGCTCGACCAATGCCTCTGTTCCAGATTCCGCGTCCGTCGCGCACCAATCGCTGCGATGGTGAGCCACGGAGTGCGAACCGCCGCCCGTGTCGCATGTGGGCGAACGTGCGCCGCACCAGCGCCCCGACCGGATGATCGATCGCACAACGCGCTGTTGCCGCCGCCTTTTTGTCACGTTCCGGCGGTCGAATCCATGATACCATTTGTCCGGCAAACACGAAAGAAAAGCGGTCGCCGCGCCGCCGCGCCGGCAGGCTGGGCGTCGGGTACCGATGAAGGGGAAACGGCGTGTTTCTCGCATGGGCGGCGGATCGCCGCACTGCGGGGCAGTACGTCTTCGGAACTGGAGCGCCTGGGTAATGGGCAATGCGGCGCCAGGCGTGTGCCAGGGGGCGGTTGCTTGGATACCAACGCCGCAGCTCGCCGCGGTGCATTGTCGGACGTGTGGGATTGGGCTTGTCGGCGGTCTTCCTCACGCCTTAACGGATGCACGGTTGCGTTCGCTTCGTAACCATGCGATTTGCGAAGCCTGTGAAGATCGCTCAGCACGATGTGAATGCACCTTGCGGAAAGGGCTCCGAAGGGGCCGTCGTTTTTTTGTACAGACAACCGATCCGATTGGGGGAGGGATTTCTTGGCCATGCTGAGAAACGCCCCAGCGTGCGAGTGGGGGCTGCGTCAGTGCACGAGTGGGGCTGGCATCGAGATTGTGCAGGGTCACGGGGCAGTTCGGCCTTGGT
>WGDQ01000429.1 GCA_015493185.1 Planctomycetaceae bacterium | reverse complement strand
TTGTTACGGCCAGCAAACCATCAAGACGCCGCGTATCGACCGGCTGGCCGCCGAAGGCTGCCGCTTCACCGACTTTTATGCGGGCAGCACTGTGTGCGCACCATCGCGCAGCGTGCTGATGACCGGCTTGCATACAGGACACACACGGGTGCGGGGAAATTCGCCCTTATTGCCACTGGCACCCGACGATGTCACTTTGGCCGAAGTGCTAAAGCACGCAGGCTACGCCACGGGCATCGTCGGCAAATGGGGCCTTGGAGAACCGGGCACGAGCGGTGTTCCGACCAAGCAAGGATTCGATCGCTGGTTCGGATACCTCAATCAGCGGAACGCCCACAACTACTACCCCGAATTTCTTTGGCGCAACGAGCGAAAGATCGTGCTCGAACAGAACCAACACGGTCGCAAGGGGGCTTACAGCCACGACCTGTTCGAACAAGAAGCGTTGAAATTCATCGAGCAGCACCGCCGAGAGCCATTTTTTCTCTATTTGGCATTCACACTGCCCCACGCCAACAACGAGCTCACCCGCAAAACGGGAAACGGCATGGAAGTGCCTGACTACGGTCAGTACACCACACGCGACTGGCCAGATCCGCAAAAAGGTCATGCGGCGATGATCTCGCGGCTCGACCGCACCGTAGGCCGTGTGATCGATTGCTTAGAAACTCAGGGGATCGCGCGGCGGACAATCGTCTTTTTCACGAGCGACAATGGTCCACACGCCGAAGGTGGCGCAAAGCCAGAATTTTTCGATTCCAACGGCCCCCTGCGCGGTATCAAGCGCGACTTGTACGAAGGCGGCATCCGCGTGCCACTAATCGTCTATTGGCCGGAACATATCGCTAAAGGCACTGTTTGCAACGAGCCGAGTGCATTCTGGGACATTCTGCCCACTGCGGCCGAGCTGGCCGGTGTCGCGCCTCCTCGACCTATCGACGGTGTATCCCTGACACCGTCGTTGCTCGGCACGCAACAAGCCGGACACACTCAACGGCATCACGATTACTTGTATTGGGAATTCCATGAGCGTGGCTTCCAGCAAGCCGTGCGCCAGGGCCGCTGGAAAGGCATACGGCTGAAACAGGGCGGGCCGCTCGAGCTTTACGACCTGGAAACAGACCTTAGCGAGCAGCACAACCTAGCTGCGGAGCACCCCGACATCGTCGCACGTTTGGAAAGCATCCTGGCGCAAGCACGAACCCCCTCGCCGCACTGGCCACCTCGCACAAAGTCAAAGAAGCACCGCGCACGAGCCGAACAGCATCGTTGATGTTCCGATGCATGCCCCCTCGCCGACTTACCTGCCTCAATGCGGCGCAAGCAGAGATTCACCGATTGCTTCATCAACCGGACTGTTCGGGGCGCGAGGTTTTTTCTGTCCGATACTTTTCACCACGTGCGGGCGGTGCCGGAGCCGTCATTTGTTTTCCGCAACCTGCGGCTTCGGTGCCTTCGGTCCTTCCCCGATGCGTACGTTGGTCGACAGGAAATAGGGCATCCCTTGCCCGTCAAACTCTAGTTCGCCAAACAACGCCGCGTAACCATCCTCGGGAATCGGGAGCGTGTACTCGTAATGGTCACCCACTTTCTTCGCCGGCTTGGCCTCCCATTTCACTCCACGGAAGTCGCGAGTCGGGCTTGTCGCGATCCATGCAGACACCTGCTTCGGCACCTGATCCGACGAGACCCGTAGCGTCAAATGCCCATCGCTTTCCGCCAGTTTCCACGTCAGCTTGGGCAGCGTAAGCTGGCCCGCCGCGTGGCGGTGCAACGCGGCCACGCCCCCTACAACCCGTTTCAGATCTTTTACGCCGTGTCCGTTATTCGGCACGTAAAGAATGTACTTCTCGCCGTGCAGGTCGTCCCAATAAATATTCAACGCATCAAGCGGCCAGTACCGATCATTGGTGCCGATGATGATCAACTTGGGCTGCACCAGTACGGCACGGTAGCTATAAGGATCGACAATGGAGTTGAGCTCTACGCCGCGGGGCGAATTCGACTTGAACTGGATTCCGCGTCGCGTGTAATCGGCAATCTGCTCGGAGTATTCCCCCCATGCGTCGAGCTGATGCTTCATCTGCACCGGCATGTTCAACACATCGATCACGATCGGCGCGATCGCGTTGGCTCGCGAGTCGACTGCGCCCGTCATCCAAGTGGTCCACCCGCGTTTCGATCCCCCGGTAACGGTGAAATGCTGGATATCAGCCCCCCAACGCTTCTTGGCATATTCCTGCGTGGCGTCCATGGCCCGCACTGCGGCCTTTGTCATCGGCAGCAGCAAAGGCCACTGCGGATCACCGGTTTCCAAGAAGCGCTCGAACGTATACGAGATGATCTGGTCTTCAACCATGCCATCGAAAATAGGTTGAAAGGGCACCTGGTTGATCAGTGCCACCGGTGATTTGATCTTTTTCACCAGATTAGCCATCACGAAACTTTCGGGAGGCAACCCTTCGCCCGGCTTGCTCGGTGGCCTTTCGTACTCGTCTTTCCAGCCTCCGCCGGAGATCAGCAGGAGACCCTGAGTTGTTTCGATCTGCGGCGGTCGGAACAGAATCAGGCGGTGCTTCCAGACAATATCCCGCCACGTTTGCGACGTCAGCGTCAGTTCCACAACCTCGACGCCAGCTACCTTAGCCTTTTGGCGCACCTTCCAGTGGTACGAATCGTCCGGCTTCGTCACGTAATCGTAAAGCGGCCCCTCAGTAACTTGAGCCCTGACCGCAACGGTGGTCGCAGATAGGACGACGGCCACCAATAGAAACGCCATCGTCTTCAGGGCCACGCAACCGACATCGCCTGATAACGAACGACGCAACAAAGAACGCCCCCCGCTTTTCGGTACGGGTGCGTCATGCCGAAAAGCCTGATCGGTTTCGATTCGTTCCACAGAGTCGCTCCTCTTCTTCTATTGTTTTTTTCCGTGATCGCAGCGTTGTTACGACTTCGTTGGCTTCCCCTATTTGGGAGCCACGACCAGCTTGCAGAATGCTCGCCATAGTACGACGGGCAACGCGCACTGACGAACCAGCACATCGGTTGGCCGGACGTTCCCATCTGTCTACCACGGCTGGCAATTGTTGCCCGCCGTGTTTTTGCGAATCCTTCCGAAGATCCGAAGGGAAACGGACCAGCAAGCCATCGCGTCAGCCTATCTTAGGCTGGCTAACACATGGTAGACAAGTAT
>WGDQ01000428.1 GCA_015493185.1 Planctomycetaceae bacterium | reverse complement strand
CCGTAAACCTCGCGGCGCACGTGAGTCGTCCGGTTCGCCCCCCAATTTCACAAATGCGTTCACCACATCGGGCAAGCACGGCGGTCGGCCCACATGCATCTTAGGCCAATCGCCCACCCGCCCATCACCGTTCAACATCAGGCAAACACATCAAAACGCAAACACATCAAAACAGCGTGTGCCGACCACCGTCGGCGGCGGCACGACGAAACAGGAGCCGGAAAAAGCAGGAATCAAAAAAACGAGAAGTTCCGTTCAACCCAACCCGCCACGCGAGCCGATAGCTTGAATCACGGTCGCTAGGCGATGGACCGTTAAACTGTGCGGGTATCTTCAAGTTTGACGGGCCTTCGAGGTTGGGCTGTGGGTCGCATCTACGCCGGTATCTTGGGGCCTTTGGCGTTTCTCACGGTTGTTGCACGCGGGATGCTCAACGGTGCCAACGCTCAAAGGTTGCTGTTCGATGCCTGGCTTTTCCTCTGGATCTTTGCTGCCGTGGGCTACGTTGTGGGCCGTTTGGCGGCATGGGTTGTCGAGGACTCTGTGCGATCGCGTTTGAGCGCCGAGTTGGCCGCGCAGGAAGCGCCGCCGGCCGACGCCAAAGGTCCGACTCGCTGAGCCGACCGGTCGGGACTCTCGACGTCTTTGAACCAAGGAAACGGTGCCGATTCTTCACGCGACAGACACAGCCGCCCCGGCAAGCTGTCTGCGCAAGTCGGCCGCCAATGTCACGGAGGATTGCATGGCAACCGTCGCATCCAGCAGCACGCGCACCAGGCAGCAGAACGACGAGGAAGTTCAACGCCTTTGGCGGGCCTACAAGGCCGACCCCTCGAACAAGGAACTGCGCAACCGATTGGTCGAGCGTTATCTGCCGCTGGTGAAATACAATGGTGAGCGCATTTGGGCGCGGCTGCCCGAAGGCGTCGAGCTCGACGACCTCATCTCGGCCGGCGTCTTCGGCCTGATGGACGCCATCGACGCGTTCGACCTCTCGCGCGGCGTGAAGTTCGAAACCTACTGCGTGCCGCGCATCCGTGGCGCCATGCTCGACGAACTGCGCACCATGGACTGGGTGCCTCGGCTCGTGCGGTCCAAAGCGAGCAAGCTCAACGAAGCCATCAAAACGCTCGAAGCACGCCTCGGACGCCCGCCTTCCGATACCGAACTGGCCGAGCAGTTGGGCATCACCGTGCCCGAGCTCGAAAAAATGATGCTCGACGCCAACGCCGTCAATCTCATCAGCCTCAACAAGAAGTGGTACGAAACCGATAGCTACAAAGACGTTCGCGAAATCGACATTCTTGAAGACAAAAAGGGCGAAGACCCCACGCGCCGCATCCAGAAAAACGATCTCATGCGGCTCGTTACCAAAGGGCTGAACCGCAACGAACGGCTGATCATCATCCTTTACTACTACGAAGAGCTGACCATGAAGGAAATCGGCGCCACGCTCGATCTCTCGGAAAGCCGCGTCAGCCAGATGCAC
The DNA here is from genome assembly GCA_015493185.1 of Planctomycetaceae bacterium. GTDB lineage: Bacteria > Planctomycetota > Planctomycetia > Pirellulales > JAEUIK01 > WGDQ01. The sequence continues at coordinate 1,762 of WGDQ01000428.1, read as the reverse complement.
AGCTCGATCGTGCAGCGGCTGCAAAACCAGCTCCAGCGGCGTCGGCCCGAATTCGGCACCTGAGCAAGCCACAGCGGCTCGTTGGTCGGCCGTGCCGTTACGCAACCCTGTTTCTCCGGGCCTACGATTCCACACCCTGTTTCTCCGGGCCTCGATTCCACGCGAATCGGGGCCTTGCTTCTTTTCCGCGTCTCGTCGGAGCCGCCCGGCGCCATCCGGCGTTATCCGGCCCGCTAGCGGCCAGAGCGGTCTGCGCCCCCGGCTCCTCGCAACATCCCCGCAGGGGTCGGCCTTCTCGCCAACCGCCGGAGCACAGGGGGGGTGGAAACAGCCGACAAATCGCTTGAAACCCAACGAGTCTCCGTAAGCGGCAGTCGACTGCCGGTGCGCGCCAGCGCGCCAGAGCGCCCACCGCGGCGTTGAACACCGGCCGACGGGATGCTACGGTCGAGAAAGGGCGGCGCGTCGTTTTCTTTCCGTTGGGCAAGGGGCCCGCGCGGCCGGGCCGCCGCAACAACCTCCGTATGCAGTTCGATTGGGGAGCGGCACTCGCATGCAGCGCAAAGCGCGCCCGTCGCGGCGCAGGCCGGCGCGAACCGTTCCACCACCAACCTCGCGCCTCACACGACCAGCCCGGCTGGCCAAACTTCGCGACGCGTTGGCTGGTCCACGAGCGTTCTTCACCGCCCATCCCGGCTGGGCCTGTTTCCTAAGCGTCGTGGCCGTTGTTCTGGCGCTGGCACTCTGGCGCTGGCCCATCCTCGACTCGCCACCCTACTGGGACTCGGCCATGGGGCTCTGCCTCGAGGCCAACTTCCTGGCCGATACCGGCTTCGATTACCACCGTCTGTTTACCGAAGAAAAGCGCTTCGTCGAGGGCGGACCAGCCATCTATCTGGTAAGCGTGCTCCCCTCGCTCGTGGCCCTGCTCATGGTCGCCTTGCCCTCGCCGGCGGCCACGTGGATTGCCTATCGCCTGCTGATGTTCGCGGCCACCGCCGTGCTGTTGCTGCTGGTTTACGTCATCTTGCGGCCCCGTGTGGGTCGAGTCGGCGCGCTGCTTTGTCCCGCGGCGCTGGTCACCACGCCCACCTTCGCCGCGCAAGTCGACCTGATCGGCATGGATCTGCCGGTGGCCATGTGGGGCGTGCTCTACGGCTGGCTCTTGATCAAACGACGGTTCATCCTTTCGGCCCTGGTCGCCGCGGCCGCCTTCTTCACCAAACTAACCGGCGGCTTGTTGGCCATTGCCGGCACGCCCGTATTGCTTTTGGCCCTGGCCGTCGCCTGGTGGCGGGGCGATCGCCGCCAAGAACGCCTCTGCTGGATCGCCCTGGGGGCAACCGTGGCCGTGGTGGCCCTCGAGCTGGCCGTCGTCACCTGGCTCATGAGTCTCGATCACTCGCAGGCCGAGTCCTATCAGGTCAACGTGGTCCAGGGGCTTCGCTCGTTCGGTGTGTTCGCCCAACTGGTGCCCGATCTGGTCGTGCTGCTGGCCTTCACATTGGTCGGTTGGTCTTTCATGTGGCTTGGCCACTGGCGCGCCGCGCTGCACGAACATGCCCAACGAACCACGCTCTCCCGTACGGCGAAGGCCCTCTACACACTAGTCCGCGATCCGCTCCCGCTGGTGGGCTGGACACTCATCTTCGGCATGCTGGCCGGCCTGGCGCTCACCTACGTGATACCGCGATACCTGACGCTGCCGCTGCCCTATCTGCTGATGATGCTCTGCATCCTCTTGTTTTCGCGGCCCGTGTTG
>WGDQ01000427.1 GCA_015493185.1 Planctomycetaceae bacterium | reverse complement strand
CAGGGCACCATCAACGGCGTGGGCGAACGCTGCGGCAATGCCGATCTGATTTCGGTGATCGCCAACCTGGCGCTGAAGAAAAAAGGCTACGAGGTGCTGCGTCCTGGCGGTGTGGAACACCTGACCGAGCTTTCGCGTTTTGTTTACGAAACGGCCAACATGCGTTTGCGCCCCAACCAGCCGTTTGTGGGAAAAAGCGCCTTCGCCCACAAGGGCGGCATGCACGTACACGCCGTGAACCGTGCGGCCGACAGCTACGAACACATTGCGCCGGAGGCCGTGGGCAACGAACGGCGCGTGTTGGTAAGCGAACTGTCGGGGCGGTCGAACATTGCGGCGCTGACGGCCAAGCACGACATCAAGGGCGATCGTCGGCTGATGGACAAAATTCTGTCGCGCGTGGTGCGGCTGGAAAACCAGGGCTATCAGTTCGAAGCGGCCGGGGCCTCATTCGATTTGCTGGTGCTGAAGTGCTCGGGCACGTACCGTCCGTATTTCGAACGACTCAACTACCGTGTGAACGTAGAAACCGACAGCCACGACCGGCTGAAGACCGAGGCGACCGTGAAACTGCGCATCAACGAGCATGTGCGGCACGAGGTGGCCGAAGGCGACGGTCCGGTGAATGCTCTGGATGCCGCCTTGCGAAAAGCCCTGTGCGAAACGTATCCGAGCTTGAAGCAGATGAAGCTGGTCGACTACAAAGTGCGCGTGATCAACACCGGAGCGGGAACGGCCGCCTCGGTGCGCGTGATGATCGAATCGCGCGATGAACATGATGTGTGGGGCACCGTCGGCGTGAGCACCAACATTATCGAAGCCAGTTGGATCGCGCTGGTCGACAGCATCGAATACAAACTTTATAAGGACAACGTTCAGCCGGCCCACAACGCCGAGCCGCTGGCATCGGAGCCCCTGCAGCAGGACGCCACGGCGGTTGAAGTCGACTGACCCGTGCCCCCCTTTTTTGAACCGACAACCGGCGCCTTTGCACCGCGGCGCATACGGCGACCGGGCAATCGATCGTCCTATTCCGCATTCATTAACTCTTCCCATGTAGCTATTTCCCCTATAGCGCACGAAAACCATGGCAGCAGCCCCCGCTTCCCGCACGGACGATTTACCCAAACAGTACGATCACGCATCGGCCCAATCGGCCTGGTACGCCTTTTGGCTCGAGCGGCGCTATTTCCATAGCGAACCGGACCCGTCGCGAGAACCCTTCACGATCGTGATTCCGCCGCCCAACGTGACGGGTGCCTTGCACCTGGGCCACGCGTTGAACAACACGTTGCAAGACATTCTGATTCGCATGAAGCGAATGCAGGGTTACAACGCGCTGTGGGTGCCCGGCACCGATCACGCCGGCATCGCCACGCAGGCGGTTGTGGAACGGCGCCTGCTCGAGGAAGAAGGCAAAACGCGGCACGACCTGGGACGCGAGGCCCTGGTGAAACGTATCTGGCAGTGGAAAGACCAGTACGAGGCCCGCATTATCGATCAGCTTCGCCAGATGGGTTGTAGCTGCGACTGGGACCGGTTGCGGTTCACGCTGGACGAGGTGTGCGCGCGGGCCGTGCGGCACACGTTTTTCAAGCTGTTTCGCGAAGGGCTCATCTATCGCGGCAAACGAATGGTCAACTGGGACACGTTGCTGCAAACGGCCGTGAGCGACGACGAGGTGTTTCATGAAACTGTGCCCGGCCACTTCTGGCACATTCGCTATCCGGTGATCGATCCGCAGCCGGGCGAGCCGGAATTCGTGGTCGTGGCGACCACGCGCCCTGAAACGATGCTCGGCGATACGGCCGTGGCCGTGCATCCCGATCCAGCGGCCGCGCTGGATCGTGCCGAGGCCACACTGCGGGAAAAGCTGGCCGCGGCACCGGAAAAGCAAAAGCCCGAAGTGCAGGCCCAGCTCGACGCATTGCTGGAGCGGCGGCGTACGATGTTGCCCGAGCTGGAAAGGCTGCGCGACATGGCGTTGGCCGGGCGACGGGTGCGGCTGCCGCTCTTGAACCGCGAAATTCCGCTGGTGGCCGACGAATGGGCCAAGCCGGAAATGGGCACCGGCTGCGTGAAGATCACGCCGGCGCACGACCCGAACGACTACGAAGTGGCGCAGCGGCAACATTTGCCGCTGATCAACATTTTGCGGCCGGACGGCACGATCAATGAAAACGGCGGGCCCTATGCCGGGCTGACGATCGAGGAGGCCCGCCGCCGCGTGGTCGCCGATCTGGAACGCGACGGTCTGCTGGCCGGGGTGGAAGACCGCGAGATCGAGCTGGCGCATTCCGATCGTTCGAAGACGCCGATCGAACCGATGGTGACCGACCAATGGTTCGTGCGCATGAACGAACTGGCGCAGATGGCAATGGACGCCGTGACCGATGGGCGGGTGAAAATCGTGCCCTCGCGCTATGCGAAAGGTTATTTGGACTGGTTGAGCGAAAAGCGCGATTGGCCCATCAGCCGGCAGCTTTGGTGGGGGCACCAAATTCCCGTTTGGTACGCTCCCACGGCCACGGAAGAAGACCTGCAACGCGCCTTCGGCGAGCGCGACGATGTGACGTGGCGTTGGGACGAAGAGGGCCGGCAGTGGCTGATTTGCGTGCGCGAGGGCGAGCTGGCGGCCGACGCGATCGCCGGGCACGAAATTCGCCGTGAAGAAGACGTGCTCGATACGTGGTTCAGCTCGGCCTTGTGGCCGCATTCCACGTTGGGCTGGCCCGAGCCGACGCCGGAGCTTCGCTATTATTATCCGACCAGTGTGCTGGTCACGAGCCGCGACATCATCACGCTGTGGGTGGCCCGCATGGTGCTCACCGGCTTGCACAACGTGGGCGACGTGCCGTTTCGTCAGGTGTACATCCACCCGAAAATACTCGACGGCTACGGCGAAACGATGTCGAAATCGAAGGGCAACGGCGTCGATCCGTTCGACGTGATCGACCGCGTGGGCGCCGATTCGTTGCGATTCGGCCTGGCGCAGATGACCACTGAAACGCAAGACGTGCGGATGCCCGTAGAGTTCGAATGCCCGCACTGCGGTCATCTGATTCCGCAAACTCGGGAGAACCGCGTGCTGCCGAGCATTGTGTGCGATGCCTGCGGTACGGCGTTCTCGACACAGTGGGCACAGCCGGGCTCGCCCGAGGCCGAGTTGCCGCGCGGCCCCGTGGTGAGCGAGCGATTCGAGGCGGCCCGCAACTTCTGCAACAAGCTGTGGAACGCTTCTCGGTTTTCGCTGCTGAACCTTGATGGCTACACGGCCGCACCGGTGCGAGCAAGCGAGTTGGCCATTGAAGATCGCTGGGTGCTCAGCCGGCTATCGACTGTGACACGGAACGTGACCGAGGCGATCGATCGCTATCGTTTCGCCGATGCGGCCCGCGAACTGTACGACTTTGCGTGGGACGAGTTTTGCAGCTTTTATCTGGAAATGGTGAAGCAGCGGCTGCAAAACGAACAAGCGCGGCCCGTGGCGCAGCGGGTGCTGGCATACGCGCTCGATGTGCTGCTGCGGCTGTTGCACCCGATGATTCCTTTCTTGACCGAGGACGTTTGGCAGCGTCTTGCTCAGTTGGCTCCTGAGCGCGGCTTGGACCAACCATCCGCGGCGGCAGAAAGCATCATGATCGCCCCGTGGCCTTCGCCGGTGAGCGCGCACGAAGATGCCGAGATCGAAACGCGTTTCGCGCGGTTTCAGGAGGTTTTGCGAGGCGTGCGGGAGATTCGCAGCCGGCAGAATGTACCGCCGCGGCAGGCGATCGAGTTTGCCGTGCGCTGCAACGTGGATATGGCGCAACTGCTCGAGCCGATGATTCCCTACTTCGCCTCGATGGCCGGTGCCACGGCAACGGCGATGGGCCCCGAAATCGAACCGCCGCCGCTGAGCGCCAACGCCGTGCTGCCCGGAGCCGAAATCTTCGTGGACCTGAAGGGCCTGATCGACGTCGAGGCCGAAATGGCTCGCAAACGGAAGGAACTGGAGAAGATCGACGCCCAGATCGCCGGCAAACAGAAGAAGCTGGCCAACGAGAATTTTGTTCGCCGTGCGCCGGCGGAAGTAGTCGATCGCGAGCGGGCCGGACTCAAGCAGCTTGAAGAAAAACGCAGCGCCATTGCCGCACTGCTTGAAAATCTGGCCAACTCGTCGTGACCCTTTTCCCGTTTCCCGGGCCGTCCCCCCTCGGCATTCGTAATTTGAGCGGGACGAGCGAGTGCAGTGCGGGCGGGGCGAGCGAGCGGCAAACCCGTTTCTTTCGGGTGCGGCAAGGTCGGCCGTCGGAGAAGGTGTCTTCGAAATCGCTTCCAGGCCGAGATTGTGAGCAGGTGAAGATTATGAGCAGGTGAATCGTATCAAGGAGGGCGAAGCAGGCGAATCCTACTTGAACTTGCTCGATGCAGACCGGCGACGAGACGGTGGGCTTGCTCGCGACCGAAGCCGGAATTGGACTTTGAAGTCACCTTCTGAAACTGCCAGCGGGCCGATGGACGGGCGTGGCGAAATCGATTCGACGAAACGGGCCTCGCCGGCGCCGCGACCATCAGGGGCGAGAAATCCGGCCGCTTTGTTCGCGCTGACGACTGGCGGAACGGAATCGACGCGCACGGTACGCCCGATTGGTTTACGATAGACACTATGGACCGGCCCAACTCTTCCAATCCGACATCGTCATCACCATCGCCAGCCAGCCCGGCAAATGCGGCAGACGGCAAGCCATCGGCCACCGAAAAGGCAGCGGAGCTGCGCTCGCAGGCAATCACCTGGCTGCGTCCCCGGGCGCGACAAACGCTTTACAACCTGCGCATCTGGATTCCGATGCTTTCGAACCGCGGCATCGAGGCGCGAATGGTGCGCTATTGGGGACGAGAAAACCGCCATGGGCTGACGTGGCAGATCGAACTACCCGAGCAATGTTGGAAGTGTGGCACCACGCAGAACTTGCTGCCGCGGCAATACGAACGTGAGGTGCGCGGCTTCGAGCAACCGGTGGCCATTGTTGGCGCCACGCTCATGCTGACGGCCATGTTTTTGCTGGTGTTTTACCTTGTTCCCTCATGGATCACGTTTTTTCTGCTTGTTGCCACGTTGGTGGCCGGCGGCGTGCTGCTGTGGGTGAGAAGCTGGACCGAGGAGGTGCGGATTACGATCTACACTTCGCCCGAGCACGAGGCCGAACTGCGTTGTCCTGATCTGGTGGTGGACCAGAACGAACTATACGTATTTTTGCCGACGGCCAGCCTGGCGGAAGCCACAAACCAGCAGCTTTTGCAGCAGCGTCGCCGCTTGGCGCAAGACCGCGGCTACGATGAGGGGGGCTCTGCGGCGGCCGCCGCACCACCTTCACCCGCGAATGACGAGCGTCCCTCGCCCCAACAGCATTTCGGCTACATCAAACCGAAGCAGCTCGACCTGCCGCCCATCAAACTCGTGGACGATCAGCCAACACACGAAACACCCCCGGGCGACTCCGACACCAACCCCGATGCTCCATAACGCGTGCCATTGGTGGTGGGAAAAGTCAAGTTGAACTGGCACGGTGCTTATGGTTTTCGACAGCACGTGCGGCAGCGTCCGAATACGGCTATATTCACGGCGAAAATCGGGCGGTAAGATGGCGCATAGTGGCGAGGCTGGCGAAGCGACGATTGGCGGCATGGTCGCTGGGCAGCTTGTGGTCACGCCCTGTGCTGCCGGATACCCGCATGTTTTTTTGAGCTGAGCGTGGCCTTGCTGGCACGGCGGTGTTGGGCGTGGGTGGATTGTGGTTTGGTTTGATGGTGGGAAGTGCATGTCGGAATCGGTTCGAGAAGCGTTGGAACGGGCCGGTTGTCGTTATACGCCGCAGCGCGAGGCGGTGCTGGCGCACTTGCGATCGGTGACCAATCATCCGACGGTGGATCAGGTGTACGAAGCGGTTCGACGTGAGCTGCCCCGCATCAGTTTGGCCACGGTTTACAACACGCTGGAACTGCTGGTCGAACGCGGCCTGATCAAGCGGCTTTCGTTTGGTCGGCATGCGGCCCGCTACGATGCTCGCTGTGAGCCGCACTATCATTTCCACGATGTCGAGCGCGACGAGGTGTATGACCTGGCCGTGCCGTTCGACGCCGACTTGCTGGCCAAAATTGAGCCGCAACTCGCGCAACGTCTTGCCCAACAAGGTTTCCGTGTGAGCGGCTATCACCTGATTGTCGAGGGCCGCGTGGAAACACGGCGCGACGTGGCGGACGATGATGCCGGGCGTGGCTGATCGGGCGGCGGGCATCGGGCGGCGGCTGCGACTCAGTGGTGCCGCGCTTCTTTCTTTTTTGTTTTCTTGGGCATCTTTTCTGCCCGCCCGAGCAATTTTTGCAGTTGGTTCCACGTGCGGGTGTTGGCCACGTCGTGCTTGGTGAGTCCGCCGCGACGTGCTTGAAGGATGCCGTAGCGTAGGGCACCCAAGCCCTCGGTGCTGTGAGCATCGGTGCTGATGACGATCGGGATGCCGTGCTGGCGTGCGGAGATGCAGGCCACGTCGTCCAGATCGAGCCGGGCCGGATTGGCGTTGAGTTCGAGCATTTTGCCGTAACGTTTCGCGGCAGCGAATACCTGGTCTAGATCGACATCGTAGGGCTTGCGGCGGTTGATCAACCGGCCCGTCGGATGCCCGAGCACCGAGACGTACGGGTTCTCGAGCGCCTCGACAATGCGACGGGTGATCCGCTCGCGGCTTTGATTCTGCCCGTAGTGCAGGCTGGCCACCACCCAATCGGCTTCGGCCAACACGCTATCGGGCAGATCGAGCCCCCCGCGTTCCAAGATGTCGACCTCAACGCCTTTGAGAATGGTGATTCCGCGTAAGCGTTCGTTCAGCCGGTCGATGGCCCGCCACTGTTTGCGAAGCCGCTCGGGTCCGAGTCCGTTGGCCATGGTGACACGGCGCGAGTGGTCGGTGATGGCGATGTATTTCAGACCTCGCTTTTTGGCGGCATCCACCATTTCTTCCAGCGTTGCCTTGCCATCGCTTTCCGTGGTGTGCGCGTGCAGGTCGCCGCGCAGATCGCTCAATTCGACCAGCTTGGGCAACGGGCCGGCGGCCGCCCAATCGAACTCGAAACGGGCCTCGCGGATTTCGGGCGGAAACCAGGGCAGATCGAGTACGGCGTAAACGTCCTCTTCGGTTTTTCCGGCAATGAACTTCTCGCCGCGGAAAACGCCGTATTCATTGATTTTCAGCCCCCGTTCCTTGGCCATGCCCCGCAATATGATGTTGTGCTGCTTCGAGCCGGTGAAGTAAACCAGAGCGGCGCCGAACGACTCGCGCGGCACGACGCGGAGATCGACTTGAAACCCGCTGCGGAGCCGCACCGACATTTTGGTGGATCCGCGGGCGATGGTTTCGTAAATGTCTTCAAACTGGCCGAAGCAATCCATCACTTTGGCGGGCTTCGACGAGACGACGAGTATATCGAGATCGCCTACCGTTTCGCGCCCGCGGCGATAGCTGCCGGCGAATTCGAGCTTTTCGATTTCGCGGCAGGTTCGCATGTGCTCTCGCAGGGCCTGCACGTACAGATCGGCATCGGCCCAATAGATGCGTTTTTCGGTGGTGCCCGCGAACGCGATCCCTTCGAGTATGGCCTCTTCGGTTTTTGCTCCGAAGCCCGGCAGTTCGCGCACCTTGTGTTTGAGGCACGCCTCGCGCAGATCGTCGAGCGAGCGAATGTGCAATTTCTTGTAGAGCGCCGCCGCTTTTTTCGGGCCAAGTCCGGGCACGCGCAGCAGCGCGAGCACCTCGGGCGGAAACTTTGCCCGCAACTCCTCGTACATGGGCAATGTGCCCGTCGAGGCAATGGTGGCGATTTTGCCGGCCAGGTCTTCGCCGATGCCTTCGATATCGGTCAAATCGCGATTGGGATCGGCCAGAATCGTTTCGACCGAATCGCTCAGGTCTCGCACGATGCGGGCGGCATTGCGGTATGCCCGGACGCGGAAGGGATTCGCCCCTTCGAACTCGAGCATGTCGGCGATTTCGTCAAAGATGTGGGCGATTTCAGCATTGTTCATACGGCTGAGTTTAGCCCAGCCGGCGACGGGCGCGTAGCTGCCGAAGCCCATCCATCGAAACAATTGCCCCGGCTACTGCCCGAAGCGCATGCTGCGAGCCGAGCCGGGCAATGCGGTTCGCATCAGAACGAAGTGGGAAAAGAGGGGGAGGGGAAACGCGATGTGCAGGGCAAGCGCGAACGCCCGAAACCGGATCGTCTGTTCGTCGAAACGCGAGGGCAGAGAAGTGGACCGGCCGAATGATTAAGAGCGGCGAGCAAAAAAGAAACGCGCCGCCAGCGGCCTTTGAGGGGCTCGCCGCGGCGCGTCTGGGTCGCTACTGTGGGTCTCCAGTAGATGACGCTTGAGTTCTTGTTTCGGCAGCAGTAGCTGCTCGAAGCGTGGCCTGCTCGAAGCCCGTCGACTGTTGTTGGCTCCTAAAGCACCTAAAGCAACTGTAGGCCGCCATAGGACACTGGGGTTAAGTAAGGAGGCTACGCGGGGCTAAGGGTCGACGGGAATGCCGTCAGGGTCGAGGTCGTACCGGTTGCCAGCCACTATCGTCGATGGCCGGACGCGTGGTGGGCGACGGCGCGACGGTTTGCCGCGGCGCGGGCGCCTGCTGCACCGCCACGGGGCGGGCCGCCGTCCAATTCACCGGACTGTAGTTGCGTGTCCAACCTTCCGGCTGCATCGTGGTGCGCGATGAAGCGGGCGGCGCGAAATACGGGCCAGCACCACCAGTGCGATCCTGGTTGTTTTCACCGTTGCCGTTGTTTAGCTGCTGCGGTGGCTGCGGCTGTTGCTGCTGCGCAGGAGCCGCCGGCTGGCTGGCCGCCGGGGCGTTCTGATTGGGAATGGGACGCAGCGACTGGTTCGAACTACGGCTTCCGGAACCCTCGTAACCATTTGATGTGCCCGTCTGCGGTCGCAGGCTGGGCCGCGGGGTTTCTTGCGTGCCACTGCTGCTGCTCGATGAAGGAGCAGGCGTAGCGTAGGTGGAACCGCTGCTCGGAGCCGGCGTGGGTGAGGTGGTCGTTCCATTCTGGTACGTCGTGCCGCTGCTATACGAAGGCGTAGCGTAGCTGGGGCTCGCGTACGAAGGCGTGGCATAGCTGGTCGCGGCAGCCGTCGAGCCTCCGCAGCAGGCAGACGATGCGGCCGGAGCGTACGACGTGGCCGGTGCATAAAGTGTTGTCGTCGTGCTTGGCATGAGCGAGACGGTCGGCATGAGCCGCAACGTGCGCCGGGCCGTGGTCACTACGGGGCGGTACGTCGTGTAGGGCACCACGCGCGTTGTGGGACGATAGGTGACCACCGGACGATACGTGGTCACCGGACCGCACGGGCCGCAACTGGTGACCGGGCGATAGGTGGTAACCGGCACGTTCACGATTTCGGTGCGATAGGCGACTTGCGGCACGTACTGCACCACCTGCTGCGTGGCGCATGGATCGCAAGCCGAGGCACCCACCACCGGCATGGCCACGGTAGTGCGCGGCCGGAAGCAATTGCGGAACCAATGGAAAATGGCCTCGCTCTTCGGCGGCGCCACGAGCATCGCACCCACAACGGTGCTGGCGGCCAATCCCATACGCAATGTTCGCGAGATCATGTTTTGCTCCACGTCGGTCTTAATCAAATGCAATCGTTTGCTAACTTCGTTAAACCGGTGATCCGCTTATCTGTCAAGCAACCGCAGTGCCAATGCATGTATTTGGCAAAACGTTTAGTTTGAGCGTTCTGCGCGGGTCGTCGGCAAAGCGGTGATTTAGGCAATTCGCGCCGCGCCAACGATGCACTTCTGGGCACTGCCGAAAAAGCTCGGCGGCGTGCGAAATGCATCGCGATAATCGCCCGGCGCAAATCGACCGGATGCATGCGCTATCAAAGAAAGCGTAGGTCGCTCTTCAAAAGGCGGGGCGATCCGCGACGCAATTTTTCGGGCCTTGGATCGCGCCGACTATGCGGGTTGCGACGGTTTTGACAGTGCTTCCGCCCGTTTCGACGGTGCTTCCGCCCAATCGACTTACGGAGAGGTCGCGCCGGTTCGTTTTCGCTCGAACACATCGTAGAGGCAAAAGAGCATTTCCCGCAGATCGCCCCTTGCTTCGGCAAAGGCGTTGCTCACCT